>SCUR01000603.1 GCA_004297235.1 Candidatus Manganitrophaceae bacterium
ACATCACCGGTGCCGGTAATGATCAAAGAGTGATCCCGGTCGGCCACCGCCAAAAAGGCCTCCAGCCGGCGGAGGATCCGGTCGGTCCGCCAGTCTTTCGCCAGCTCGACCGCCGCGCGGGTGAGGTTGCCGTGATACTGCTCCAGCTTCCCTTCAAACCGCTCCACCAGGGTAAAGGCGTCGGCGGTGGCGCCGGCGAAGCCGGCCAGAATCGAGTCATTATAGATCCGCCGGATCTTCTTGGCGTTGTGCTTCATCACCGTCTGGCCGAACGTCACCTGCCCGTCTCCCCCCATCGCGACGCGCCCGTCCTTGCGGACACAGAGAATGGTCGTCGATCGAACTTTGTTTTCCTCGCCGCTCACTCCTTACTCCTCACTCCTCACGCCCTTTCCATCCCCTCGGGGATGCGCCTTATCGTACACCTGCATCAGATGATCGACCTGAAGATGGGTATACCGCTGGGTGGTCGAGAGGCTCGCATGGCCCAGCATCTCCTGGACCGACCGAAGGTCCGCCCCCCCTTCGAGCAGATGGGTTGCGAACGTATGCCGCAGGCTATGGGGAACCATGTTCGGCTGATCGATCCGGAGCACGTATTTCTTGACGATCCGATCGACGCTCCGCACCGTGAGGCGCCCTCCGCGCGCATTACAAAAGAGGGCCGTTGTTTCTATGTGGGGGCCCGTCCGCTCTTGCTTCGCAGGATGCTCCGATGCCCCCACACCCCGCGCTCGGACCGGCGAAGCCAAATCCTCGCTTTGTAAAGCCGGACGCGCCCCGAGATAGGAGCGAATCGCATCGATCGCCTTTTGCCCGATCGGGACGATCCGCTCTTTTCGTCCCTTGCCGAAAACTTTGACCATGCCCGAATCGAAATCGATGTCGCTCGGATTCAAGCCGACCAGCTCCGAGATCCGGATTCCGGTCGAGTAAAACGTTTCCAAGATCGCCTGATCCCGCCGGACCATCCATCCCTCTCCGGTCGGGGTGGTCATCAATGCCTGAGCCTGATCGACGGTAAGAAACCGCGGCAGCCGCTTCTCCAGCTTGGGACGGACGACCCGCTTCGCGGGGTTCAATGGAAGACGCCCCTCGCGAACCAGATATTGAAAAAAGGAGCGGAGCACGGCGAGCTTCCGGGCGACCGTCGACTTCTTCGCTCCCCGCTTCTGGAGAGCGGCCAGATAGCCGCGGATCATCAAATGGTCGATCGACTCCAGAGAAGGGGCCTTCGACTCCTTCTCCGGCGCTCCAACGAGAAACGCCTTAAACGCGGCCAAATCGGAGAGATAATTCCGATAAGTATGGGGCGAGACATTTTCCTCTATCTGGAGATATCGGGCAAAATCGTGTATTGCGCGATCCATTGAGAGAGGTCTCCGAGGGCTCGTTCGACCACCTTCTGGTGGCGAAGCTGCTTATTCATTTTTCCCTTCCCGGGCCCCTTCTCTTTTTCATCGAGCGGCGGGAAGAGACCGAAATTCGTGTTCATCGGCTGGAAGAAAGCCGGGTGGCTCTGGGTGATGTATTGAATCAGCGCTCCGTGCGCCGTCGTCTTCGGCGGAATGACGGTCTTCTCGCCGTGAAGCAGGCGCGCCGCGTTGATTCCGGCCAGCCCCCCCATCGCCGCCGATTCGACATACCCTTCCACCCCGACGATCTGGCCCGCCATGAAGAGCCCCGGCCGCGTTCGGACCTGGAGGGTCTCCGAGAGGAGGCGGGGCGAGTTGATGAAGGTGTTTCGGTGAAGACTTCCCAGCCTCAAAAATTCGGCCTGCTCCAGCCCCGGGATCATCCGGAAGACCCGCTTCTGCTCCGGCCACTTCAGCTTGGTCTGAAAGCCGACCATGTTGTAGCAGCTTCCGAACTGATTCTCCGCCCGCAGCTGGACGACGGCAAACGGCTCCTTTCCGCTCTTCGGATCGACCAGGCCGACCGGCTTCATCGGACCGAAGACCGGGGTCAATCGTCCCCGCTCCGCCAGCACCTCGATCGGCAGACACCCTTCAAAATAAGGGACCTTCTCGAACTCCTTCGCCTCGACCTTTTCCCCCGACATCAACGCCTGATAAAAGGCGTCGTATTGCGCCTCATCCATCGGGCAGTTGAGATAATCGTCTCCCCCCTTGTCGTAGCGGGAGGCGCGAAAGACGGTGTCGGCGTTGATGCTCTCCCCGTCGATGATCGGAGAGATGGCATCGAAGAAATAGAGATAATCGGAACGGGTCACTTTTCGAAAGGCCTCCCCCAACGCATCGGAGGTCAGCGGGCCGCTCGCCATGACCACAACCCCCTCCGCCGGGATCTCCTTCACCTCTTCGTGCAATACCGTGATTCGGGGGTGATTGCGGATCGCCTCCATGATCTGCTGAGAGAAAATCTCCCGATCGACCGCCAACGCCGCCCCCGCGGGAACGCGCGCCGCCTCTCCCGCCCGAATGATCAATGAGCCGAGCCGGCGCATCTCTTCCTTCAGCAGACCGGGGGCGCTGTTCGGATCGAGCGAGCCGAGCGAGTTGCTGCAGACCAGCTCGGCCAAGTTTCCGGTCTTGTGCGCCGGGGTCGGACGGACCGGCCGCATCTCGTAGAGAACGACCTGCGCCCCCCGTTCCGCCGCCTGCCAAGCCGCTTCGGAGCCGGCCAAGCCTCCGCCAATCACGATTAGCTTTTTCTCAGACATGATCTCTCAATCCTATTTGACCCCATTGAACTCATAGGGGCACGGCATTCGGGGTCCCCAAAAAGCAAGCTTTTTGGGGTGAATATCGTGCCCCTATATGATATTCGAAATCGGATTTGTGTTGAATTTTCTTATTCTACGGGAAGGAGAGCGATAAAATCAACCGGCATCTTCGAAACCACACGCTTCGTTGCGACAGACCACTTTCACGCCGCCGCCTTGTTCGCGCCGCTCGATGAGGAAAGGGGCCTTGCATTCAGGGCAGGCCCGGGGAACGGGACGCTCCCAAAGGGCGAAGGTGCATTTGGGATAACGATTGCAAGCGAAGAAGACCTTCCCCCGCTTGGTTCTCTTTTCGATGAGGGCGCCGCCGCAGCCCTCCTCCGGGCAGGCGACGCCGGTGCTGATCGGCTTGGCATTCTCACACTCGGGATAACCGGAGCAGGCCATAAACCGTCCGTACCGGCCGTTCTTGATCACCATCGGCTTGCCGCACTTCTCGCAGACCTCGTCGGTGGTGGTCTCTTTCTCGACGATCTCGACCCCGCTGGCGGTTTCGACGAACTCTTTGGTGTTCTTGCAATCGGGATAGCCGGAGCAGGCGATGAATCGGCCGAAGCGGCCCCACTTGATCACCATCGGCTTGCCGCACTTCTCGCAGGTGAGGTCGGTCGGAGTCTCCTCCCGCTTCACATCGCGCATCTCGACCTGGGCCCGGTCGAACTCTTTGCTGAACGGCTCGTAGAACCCGCGGATCGTGTCGACCCACTGTTTTTCGCCTTCTTCGATTCCATCCAGCTCATTTTCCATCTGGGCGGTAAATTCGATATTCACCACATCGGGAAAATGCTGAATCAGGAGCTCGTTGACCACTTTCCCCAGCTCGGTCGGATAGAAGCGGCCCTCCCGCTTCTCGACATATTTCCGATCTTGAATGGTCGAGATGATCGTGGCGTAGGTGCTCGGCCGGCCGATCCCCTTCTCCTCCAGATCATGGATGAGCAGCGCCTCGTTATACCGGGGGGGCGGTTGGGTGAAATGCTGCTTCGGATCGAGCGATTGCAGGGTGAGCCGATCTCCCACCGAGAGCTCCGGCAGGATGATCGCCTCCTCAGAGGCGTCCTCGGTCTCCTCCCCTTCTTTTTTCTCCTGCGGAATCCCTTCCTCTTTCCCCTCCATGTAGACGATGGAGAAGCCGGCGAACTTGATGATCGCTCCCGACGCCCGCAGCAGGAAATCGCCCGCGGTAATGTCGATCCGGGTCACATCGAAAACGGCCGGGGTCATTTGGCTCGCGACGAACCGGTTCCAGATCAACTTATAGAGGAGGTATTGATCCTTCGTGAGATCGGCTTTTAACTGTTCCGGATCGCGCGAAAGCGACGTGGGACGAATCGCTTCGTGGCCTTCCTGTGCCCCCTTCTTGCTTTTATAAACGGGAGGGGCTTCGGGGACGTAGTCGTCGCCGTACTTGCCGCGGATCCAGGCCGCGGTCTCCTGCTGGAAGTCGGGCGAGACGCGCACCGAGTCGGTACGCATATAGGTGATCAGACCGACCGCCCCTTCCGCCTGGGTCTCCACCCCTTCATACAGCTGCTGCGCGAGCATCATCGTCTTCTTGGGGGTGAAGTGAAGCTTCCGGACCCCCTCCTGCTGCAGCCGGCTGGTGGTAAAGGGAGGGGTGGGGTTTCGCCTCCGCTCTTTTTTGTCGACCTTGGAGACAACGAAGGGGAGCGAGCGGAGCGCCTCGACGGCCGCTTGCGCATCGGCTTCATTCCCCATTTCAAATGTCTGCCCTCCTTTCTGGATCAATCGGGCCGTGAAAGGAGGAGGATTGGGCCCCAACAGTTTCGCCGTGATGCTCCAGTATTCTTCCGGAACGAAGGCGAGCACGACCGCCTCCCGCTCGCAAATCAGTCGGACCGCCACCGATTGGACCCGGCCGGCGGAGAGACCGCGGCGGACCTTATCCCAAAGAAGGGGGCTGATTCGATAGCCGACGATCCGATCCAAGACCCGGCGCGCCTGCTGGGCGTTGACCCGATTCATGTCGACGCTCCCCGGAGACTCCATCGCTTGCCGGATCGCTTTCTCCGTAATCTCATTGAAAAGGACCCGGTAGACATTCCCGTTGCGCGATTTCAGCTCCTGCTGAATGTGCCAGGCGATCGCCTCGCCTTCCCGATCCGGGTCGGGCGCCAGATAGATCTTGTCGGCTTCTTTGGCCGCCTTTTTGATTTCGGAGAGGACCTTTGCTTTCCCCTTGATGACGGTGTATTCCGGCTCAAAATCATGATCGACGTCGATGCCGAACCGCGACTTCGGCAGGTCCTTTACATGGCCGACCGAGGCCATGACGGAAAACTGCTTTCCCAAATATTTTGAGATCGTCTTCGCCTTCGAAGGGGACTCCACAATCACCAGCGACTTCGACTTCTTCTGCGATTTCGTCTTCTTTTTCACTGCTTTGGCCAATACAAGCCTCTCTTTCGTTCTTTGATTTCTCTATATTCTAACATAAAACTTTCCGCTGAGCTGACGGGCAATCCCCCGCAGCTCCAGCGCCAAGAGCAGACTCGATACGGCCGGGGTGGACAAGGCGCTCTCCTGGATCAGCTGATCGATGTGCTTCGGCTCGAAGCCAAGGAGATCATAGAGCTTTTTCTCCTCTCCCTCCAAAAGGGGGGCGAAGGCGGATGCTTTCGGCACCCTCCGGACCTGAGGAAGGATCTCTTCCAAGATATCTTCCACCCGCTCCACCAGTTTGGCGCCCGATCGGATGAGCTGATGGGTTCCTGCCGTGGTCTCGGAGAGGATCGATCCGGGAACGGCGAAGACCTCTCTTCCCTGATCCAGGGCGCAACGGGCGGTGATCAGCGATCCGCTCTCCAAAGTCGCCTCGACCACAAGACAGCCGAGCGAGAGCCCGCTGATAATCCGATTCCGCTGAGGAAAGTTGCGCCCATCCGGCGGCGTTCCCAGCGGAAACTCGGAAAGGATGAGCCCCTGCTCGACGACCTCTTCAGAGAGCGACCGATGCTCGGGGGGATAAATTTCGTCGATCCCGCAACCGAGCACCGCGATCGTTCTCCCCCCCGCCGCCAGAGCGGCCTGATGGGCGATGGTGTCGATCCCCCTCGCAAAGCCGCTCACGATCGTCATCCCCTGCTCCGCCAACTCCCGGCTGAGCCGCTCGGCGACCGTCTTCCCGTAATGGCTCAGCTGACGGCTCCCGACCACCGCGATCGGATAGGGATGGGGCATGCGCGGATCTCCTTTCACGTAGAGGAAAGGCGGAGGATCGTAGATGGCGGCCAGCAGCGGGGGATAATCGGGATCGTGAAGAGAGAGAAGCGTGATCCCTAACGCGTTGACCTTCTCGAGCTCCAGATCGACCTGATCGAATGCGGCGAAGGTTGAAATTCCCAAGGCGAGATCGGCAGAGACCCCCTCCACCGTCAGGAGCGCCTCTACACCCGCGGCGAAGACCGCGTCGGGCGTCTTGAATTGATCGAGCAGCCGCCGGTAGAGAACGTTCCCCACGCCGGCCACCCGCTTCAACGCCAACCAGGATCGATAGCGCTCCATCTCCCCTCGCAAGAAATGGGGGTTCATTATACAGAAGATCGGAGGGCTGTCAAGACAGAATAGGCGGGTCGTTGAATCGCTCTGGACGCAAGAATACAGAAAAAACAATCTTTTTTGAACGGCAGAGAGGCGAAACGAATGGACCCGGTGAGAGGAACGGCGATGGAAACCGGCCTGAAAACCGCTCAAGGAGCGGTCGTGAAGGACCAGACGACATCGAATGGAAGGGGGTTTCCGGCGAGGTCGGTTATCCCCGTGGTGAGGGTCACCTCATATCTCTTCCCTCGCTCGTAGGGTGAGGAAGGGACGAAGAAGGTCGTCGAGGCGTCGACCCGATAGCTGCCGGAGAGCTCCGGTTTATTGAGATCCGATTCAACCCTTCTCACAATAAATGTCCCCGAGTGGACGGTCCCGGAAAGAATCGGCTCGCTGAAGTCGACCCGGATCGTAAACGGCTGCCCCGACGGATCGGTCGACGGAACCTCTCGCGCCCCATCCGCAGGGTCGGTCCGAACCACCGAAGGGAAGGTCGTATCGGGAGCCGCTTCCGTCGTAAAGGTCCAGATATGTTCGGCCCCCATCGGCGTGCCGGAGGAAGAGCGCACCCCCGCGCCGAGTACGACCGTGTAGGAGGTGTTGTAAGCGAGCGGCCCTTTTATGCTGAGGATCGCCCGTTGCTGAGCGACATCGTAAGAGATCGTTCCGTCCACGCAGCAAATTCCGTTTGTCTCACGGAGTGCAAACTGCCCCGGAAGACTCGCCGGGTCGATCGACCTCACAAATTGGGCCGAGACGCTCGGAGTGTTGACCGAGACGCCGACGGCTCCATTCGCCGGCGCCGTCGAGGCCACCTTGGGAGGGGGGTCCGGGGGGGACGCCGTTTGAAAAGAGCCTGTCACCTCCGAGGGGAGCGGGTTCCCATTGAGATCCTCGACCGCTGTGGTGAGGGTGACCCGGTAAACAGTATTGTCGACATAGGGAACGGTCGGTATAAAAGTCGCGACCGCATTGGCGTAGGAGATCGATCCGGCGACCCTTCCCCCCGTCGCTGGATCACCCCTAAAGACAAAGAAGCTGCTTTGATTGATGCTCCCCTCCTTCATTTCGCGGGAGAAGGTCACCCGGATCGGAGGAGGCGGGTCGGTCGCGACCCCCTGTCCGTCGGGAAAGATCTCCGTCACACGCGGCGGATCGATGGTGGTGAATGTCCAGCTGGTATCGGCGAGGCCGTTGCCGGCGAGATCTTTGATTCCGCTCTTTAAGAGGACCGTGTAGGTGGTGCTGTACTCCAACCGCGGGACGGACGGGTTAAAGAACGCCTTGAGGGTGCGGGCATCATAGCTGATCTGACCGGAGAGGGTGCCGTTGCTGCTGCTGACGGTAAAGTTTCCGCTCAATGTTTCGGGCTTAATCGGCTCGCTGAAGGTCACTGAAATCAGGCTTCTGACCGAGGCCCCTTCCCCCTCCGGTTGTCGATCGAGCAGCAGGGGAAGCGTGGTATCCGGAGCCATACCGGTTGTGAAAAACCAGCTGGTATCCGAGGAGGTCGCATTCCCGCTCAAATCTTTGACCCCCTTCTTCACCCAAACTTGATAGGTCGTCCCGAACTGAAGATCGGACCTCGGATCGAGAACCGCCGTGCGGGACCCGACATCGTAGGAGAGGCCGGCCGGAACGGCCGCGCCGGACGGGTCGGTCAGAGCGAAGTTGTTCTGGAGCGAGATCGGATCGATATCTTCATCAAAGGTCACCGAGATATTGCTGTTGGCCGTTACATCGGCGGCGTTCTCGGCGGGGGTTCTCGCGACGATTCGAGGCGCCGTCTGATCGGAGACGGAGGCGGTTATAAACGACCAGGTCAAATCGTCCGTCAGAGAATTTCCGGCCCGGTCCCGGACCCCTTTCGTCACCGTGACGACCGTTGTCGTGGAAGGAGGCAGCGGCGGAGACGGGAGAAATGTCGCCGTCCGGCTCTGCTCGTCATAGCTGTAGGTTCCGGTCGTTCCCCCCTTCACGAAGAAGGTCTCTTTATTGATGCTGGACGGATCGATCGGTTCCGAGAAGACGATGCGGATCGACGCGTTGGTCGATACATCGGTTGCCCGGTCCCGCGGAACGGTCGCCACAATCGTAGGGGGGGTTGTGTCGGGTCCCCCTTCCGTTTCAAATGCCCAGGTGAAATTCGACTTGAGGGGAATACCGTCGAGGTCCTTGATCCCGGTCGTCAGGATGGCGTTGTACCGCCTTCCTTTCTCGAAGGGGGTGGAAGGGGCGAAGGTCGCCTTTTTGTCGTTGTAGGTCACCGTGCCGGTCATATCGACCACGATAAAGGTTTTATCGTTCACCGTGACCGGATCAATCGAAGAAGAAAATTTGGCGCTGACTTCGGAGTCGACCGGAACGTTCGTCGCCTCGTTCGAAGGCGCCGTCTCGGCCACGGTCGGAACCAGATTTTCCCCTCCCCCTCCACTGCCACACGCGGAAAGGAGCGACAGGAAAAAAAACAGGAGTGGTTGGAATCTTAACTTATGGATCAATGTCAGGCCCCCAACGTATCCGAGGCCATTTCGGCGCTTCGGTAGAAGACGAGAATTGCAATATCAGGACCGCATCGTTTTTGCCCAATTTAGTCGGGAAGCTGAAAGTAGAAATGAGGAAAGGTGTGCAAACACATTCTCAAAATGTGCAAGCGAGTAACGAAAAGAAAAAAGAGGAGATGAATTGAGAAAAGGGGTGGGGACTCCAGAGGCGTCCCCACCTTTTGTTGATCGGAAGATCAGAGGGTAACGATATCGTACTGTTCGATATGGAGGTTGGAGTCGGCTTTGATAATGATTTTCTTGTGATATTCCCGCTCCAGCTCCTCCACGCCATGCCGCTCTTCATCGTAAAGAAGGTTGGCCACGGTCGGATGGACGCCGATGATGATTTTTTTATCCCGGGGAGAAGAGCCGATCCGCCGGATCTCCCGGAAGATTTCATAACAGATTGTGGTGGGGGACTTGGTGTAGCCCCTCCCCTCGCAGTAGGGACACGGCTCGCAGAGAATCCGCAAGATATCCTCCCGGGTCCGCTCGCGGGACATCTCCACCAATCCGAGCTCCGAGATCTTGAGAATATGGGTGCGGGCCTTATCGCCGCTCATGGCGTCGTGGAGGGCATTGAAAACCTTTTCACGGTTCTTCTCTTTTTCCATATCGATGAGATCGATGATGATGATCCCGCCGATATTCCGAAGCCGTAACTGGTAGGCGATCTCTTTGACCGCCTCCAAGTTGGTCTTCAAGATCGTCTCTTCCAGATCGCGCTTTCCGACAAACCGGCCGGTGTTGACGTCGATAACCGTGAGCGCCTCGGCATGATCGATGACGATATATCCGCCCGACTTGAGCCAGACGCGTCGATTCTTCGCCTTGGAGATCTCCATTTCGAGACCATAGGCGTCGTAAATCGGCTCATCTTTATCCCAAAGCTCGACGCGGGGGAGAAAGGTGGGGAGGTAGGTTCCGACGAATTCTTTGATCCGCTCATACTCCGGCTTCGAATCGATCGTCAACTTGTCGACATCTTTTGTAAAAAGGTCCCGAACCGTTCTGAACACCAGGTCGAGGTCGGTATGGAGCAGGGCCGGCGCCGGCAATTTGTCCCGCTTCTTTAGAATGTTCTGCCAAACCACTTCGAGGAATTCGATGTCCTGTTTGAACTCCTCTTCGGTGATCCCGTCGCTGACGGTCCGAACGATATAGCCGGCGCCCGGCTTTCTGAGCCGGAGGATCATATCTTTCAATCGATGACGCTCGTCGTCCCGCCCGATCCGGCGGGAGACGCCGACATGATTGACCGTCGGCATATAGACCAGGTATCGTCCGGGAAGGGAGATATACGTGGTGACCCGAGGCCCTTTCGTTCCGATCGGCTCTTTCGAAACTTGAACCACCACCTCTTGCCCTTCCTGAAGAAGATCCTCGATCGTCTGGGAGGAGCCCTTCTTCGGCCGGGTCATCACCGGGACCTGCGCCGCCCCGGTCGTCTCTTCAAACTCCAGCGGCTCCTCTTCAACCTCTTCGGCCTCTTCCAGCATGTGGGCATAATCGTCCATGTTGGTCATAACATCGGCCACATAGAGGAAAGCGGCTTTCTCCGTCGCGATGTCGACGAAAGCGGCCTGCATCCCGGGCAGCACCTTGACCACCTTTCCCTTGTAGACATTGCCGACGATGCCGCGGTCCTTTTTCCGGTCGAAATAAAGCTCCGTGACAATTTTATTTTCAAGCAGGGCCACCCGCGTTTCTTCGCGGGTGGAATTAATCACAATCTCAATCGACATAGCGTCCTCAACTCGTAAGGGGTCTCCCCTCGCGTTGTTCCAAACGGAACTGACGCCGGTCTTCCCCAATCATCAATAAAATAACATAAATCGTCTCAGTTTAACATTGAAAAGAAGGCCAAGCAAACCCATCGTGGTCACCATCGAGGTTCCCCCATAACTCATCAGAGGGAGCGGCACCCCCACGACCGGCATGACCCCCAACGTCATCCCGACATTCACCAAAAAATAAAATGAAATCAGACCTATGACCCCGACCGCCAGAAGCGACCCGAGCACATCCTTGGCCTTGTAAGCAATCTCAATCCCCCAAAGGACCAAAAAGAAAAAGAGAAGGAAGAGAATGAGAATTCCGACGAAGCCCCACTCTTCGGAGAAAACGGAAAAAATGAAGTCGGTGTGGCTTTCCGGAAGAAACTTGAGCTGGCTCTGGGTCCCCCCAAAGAGCCCTTTTCCAAAAAGTCCTCCCGATCCGACGGCGATCTTCGACTGGATGATATGGTAGCCGGTTCCGGTCGGATCGTTGGTCGGATCGATAAAGGTGCGAAGCCGCTCCCGCTGGTAATCTTTCAGATGGCTCCAAAAAAACTGCCAGAGAAAAGGAAACATCATCAGCGAGAGAAGAGAAGAGTAAATCAAAAACTTGGAACGCAATCCAATCACCAAGACCATGCTGAAAAAAACGGAGGAAATCGCCAATGCCGTCCCAAGATCAGGCTGCTTGAGGATAAGGAGCATCGGCAAGAGCACCAATCCTCCCGGCATCAGCAGTTGTCTGAGATTAAGTCCCTTTTTGGGAAAATAATCCGAGAAGTATTTGGCCGACACCAGCAAGAGGCTGATTTTCGCCAATTCCGACGGCTGAACATTCATAAACCCGAGGGAGAGCCATCGCTGCGCCCCCTGAGCGCTCCGCCCCATCACCAACACCAAAACGAGAAGAACCAGGGTCAATGCATAGATGGGATAGGCAAATCGGGCGATCTCGTGATAGTCGATCCAAGCCATCAACAGGAAGACAATCCAACCCAAAATGATCCAGTAGATCTGCTTCACATAGAGCGGCGTCCGCGCCTGCGAGGCGGCGGTCACACTGTAGATCGAGAGGACCCCCATGCCGAGAATGAGGATCACCACCACAAAGAGGAGCCAATCATAACCTGCAATGCTTCGTCGATCAATCATTTACAATCCTACGCACACAATCCTACCGAGCATGATAAGTAAATTAACCCTCGCTCCGGACCGCGATCGGGGGAGGGGGAGCCGGGCTCTTCACCGTCATCGGCTCCGGCTCCAGCGAAGGAGCCACGCCGAGGTAAGCCTCGATCACCTTTTTGGCCAGCGGGGCGGCGGCCGATCCGCCATGACCGCCGTTCTCCACCAACACGGTCACCCCGATCTTCGGACTCTCCACCGGGGCGAAGGCAACGAACCAGGCGTGGTCGTTGAACTTATCGGGGAGCTTGCCGTGCACTCCCCCCTTCAGGCCGATCACCTGCGCCGTTCCGGTCTTCCCCCCCATCGAAACGAGCTGCGACTTCGAACCGGTGGCGGTCCCGTGCGGATCGGAAACAACCCCCGCCAACGCATTCTGTATCACCCGAAACGTCTCCGGCGAAACCGGAATGTGTTTGCCTTCCGAAGCAGGAATTTCTTGGATCGATCCGGTCTCCTGATCCCGGATCTTCTTCAACAGTTGGGGAGGATGCAAGACCCCTTGATTCGCCACCACGTTGATCATCATCGTTTGTTGAAGCGGAGTCACCGTCACATATCCCTGTCCGATCGACACCGAAAGGGTCTCTCCCGGATACCACGGCTCCTTGCGGGCCTGCCGTTTCCATTCGGTGCTTGGAATCAGGCCTCCCTTCTCCGAGGCCAGCTCGATGCCGGTCTGCTGTCCCAAACCAAAGAGATGGGAGTATTTGGAGATCGTATCGATCCCAAGGCGATTCCCCATCTCATAGAAGTAAACATCGCACGATTCGACCAGGGCGCGGTGAAGATCGACCGATCCATGCCCCCCTCTTTTCCAATCCTTGAAGTTGCGATTTCCGAAGGGAAGAAAGCCGCGGCATTCGACCCGGCTCGCCGGGGTGGCCTCTTTCGTTTCCAGGAGCGCGGCGCCGAGCACAATCTTAAAGGTGGAGCCGGGAGGGTACTGCCCTTGAATGACCCGATTGGTCAGGGGGCGTCCTTCATCTTTCAGGAGGGCCTCCCAAGCGTGAGAGGAGGCCCCCTGCGAGAGGAGGTTGGGATTAAAGGCGGGGTGGCTCACCATGGCGAGGACCTCGCCGTTCTTCGGATCCATCGCGACGATCGCCCCGCTCTGATTCCCCAAGGCCTCTTCGGCCACTTTCTGGAGATTAAGATCGAGGGAGAGATATACGTCATCCCCCCGCTGCGGCTCATTGACCTCCAGAACCCGAATTTCATGGCCGAGAGCGTCGACTTCGATCCGTTTCTGGCCGGGAGTGCCCCGGATGATCGAGTCAAAGGTCTGCTCGATGCCGTACTGGCCGATGATCCCCCCTCGCCGGATGTTCTGATAAGTCCCCGACTCGAGCTGAGCCTGGGTGATTTCGCCGACGTAACCGAGGAGATGGGCGGCGAGGATCCCATGAATGGCGTTTCTTTTAAATTCCGCCTCGATCTTGACCCCCGGCAGATCGAGCCCATGCCCTTCAATGAGCGCCACCTCTCTCATCGTCAGGTCGTCTTTCACCTTGATGGGGAAGAAGGGATCTTCTTTCTTGAAGGTGAGCCGCCGCGTCATTTCTTCCGGAGTCATTCCGACCAGGTCGGCCAGACGCGGGAGGACGCTCGCCGGATCGGGCATATCGCCCAGAACGACGTAGAGGGTGAAGCTCGGAACGTTATTGACGAGGAGCGCCCCGTTCCGGTCGTAGATCAGACCGCGGGGAGGAGGCGTTTCCACCACACGAACGCGATTGTTCTCGGACAACTCAAGGTAGAATTTCCCGTTGACGCCCTGTAAATACCAGGCGCGAAGCAGAAGACCGAAGAGCGCCAGGATAATCAGGCCGAAGAGCCAGTAAATCCTACTCTGTAGATCTCGCGTTTCCTCCTGCGGTAAATATGACTCCCGCATGATCGAACGATCCTTTCTCGCCTCTTCTCTTCGAGAAGAGAAATAAAAGTCCTATTGCAAACAGAGAATTGTAGAGGGCCCTTCCAAAGAGGCCCTGCTGAACCGTCCAGACTCCCCCTCCTCCCCTCGTCCCCTCCACGATCAGCGTCCCGATGAGATCGTGCAAAATCGAAATCAAAAAGAAGATCAGGACGTTCCAAAATAAAGAGAGGTTCAAGAAGGATCTCCCCAGCATCCCGATCGTAAAACCGATCGTGACTTTCAGCAAAAAATTGACGCCGAGGAGTCCGATGGAAAAAAGATCGATGAGTCCGCCGAGGGCCATCCCCCAAAGCAGGCCGGGGACCTCCCCGTAGGCCCAGCTCAAGCAATAAACCAAGACCAACGCCAGATCCGGCTTGACCCCGCCGATCTCGATC
>SCUR01000604.1 GCA_004297235.1 Candidatus Manganitrophaceae bacterium
CGTCGAAGGGCTAATTATTGTTGACAGGGGAGGGGTGATCGGTTAATATGGGGCGTCTTTTATGAGGTTTTCAATGTCTTATTGGCTCAAGTTCATCTTTTTCTCCTTCGTTTTATTTCTCCCGTTGGTCGGCTGTCAAAAGAAAGAGGGGATGGCCGAAAACGCCGGAAGTATCTCTCCACCCCCCGCGGCTTCGGCCCCTCCGATGGCTCCGGTGGGAGAGGCACCCCCTTCTCCCCCTTCCGGCGAGTCGCCCCACGGATCGGGCGCTCCGGTTCCCTTCATGCAAAAGCTGGCTGAGTATAAGGCGCGTCTTGAGAAAGACCCGAAGGACATCGAAGCGCTCGTCTTCATGGGAAACGCGAACTATGACATCCAGCGCTTTGAAAAAGCGAAGGAGTTTTACGCGCGGGCCTTGGACGTCGATCCCAACAATACGCATGTCCGGACCGACCTGGCCTCTTCCTATCGGAGTCTTGGAGAGACCGATCATGCGCTGGACGAGCTGAACAAGGTATTGAAGAGCGATCCGAATCACGAGGTGGCCCTCTACAACGCCGGCATCATCTATTTGAACGACAAGAACGACCCCGAGAAGGCGACGGCGGCCTGGGAGAAGCTGGTCCAGTTGAAGCCGAACGATCCCCTCTCCCAAGAGCTGAAGAAGCAAATCGCTGAACTAAAGCAAACGGCTAAGAAGACGAAATAACGGGAGGCGTTAGGCCGGGAGGCGTGAGGCGAAAGCGCTTAAATCTTTTGACCTGACCCCTTACGCCTCACCCCTCACGCTTCACGTTTTTATCCCCTTACGATTAAGGAGTGTTTGAATGAAATTCTTTCTCGATTCCGCCAATATTTCAGAGATCAAAGAATCGGTTGCGCTGGGACTGATCGACGGCATTACGACAAATCCCTCCCTGGTTTCGAAGGAGAAGAAAGATTTCAGAAAGCTGATCGAAGAGATTTGTCAGATCGTCGACGGCCCCATCTCGGCGGAGGTGGTCGCCACCGATGAAGAGGGGATGGTCGAGGAGGGGCGCTCCCTCGCCAAGATTCACAAGAATGTGGTCGTCAAAGTTCCGATGACGGCCAACGGTCTCAAGGCGACCCGCCGTCTCTCCAAAGAGGGAACCCGCGTCAACGTGACGCTGATTTTCTCTCCGGCGCAGGCGCTTCTGGCCGCGAAGGCCGGCGCCACCTACGTCAGCCCTTTCATCGGGCGGCTCGACGATGTCGGCCAGGTCGGGATGGAGCTGATCGAGCAGATCGTGAGCATCTTCTCCAATTATTCATTCAAGACGGAGGTCCTCGTCGCCAGCATTCGAAACCCGATCCACGTTATTCAGGCGGCGCAGCTGGGGGCGGGTGTGGCCACCATGCCTTTCTCTGTCCTGCAACAACTTCTCAAGCACCCGCTGACCGATGTCGGGTTGGCCAAATTCCTCTCCGATTGGGAGAAGGCATCTAAAGGTTAAATGACTAAGGAAAGCGAGCGGCTGGCTCTGCTGGCGCGAACGCGGGGTGTGGGGGCATCGGAGGACCTTTCACATGTCTCTCCGCACGGGCTCCCACATTTAAATTGACCGCCATCGGTTCATCCACCCTGGGCGGATTGGGTCGAGCCGTCCTTCGGGGCGGAGGATACTTCCTCGATCTGCTCTTCTTGGCTTATCTCGCGTTCCGCGAACTCTTCCATCTGCACGGCCCTTCCCGAAGAGAAACCCTTCGGGTCATCCATCGCCAAATTCTTTTTACCGGGCTCGACGCCCTTCCGCTGCTCGGCCGCATCGCGTTGATGATCGGGTTGACCGTGATCGTTCAGGCGGTGACCCTCCTTCCTCAGGTCGGCGGGGAGGAGATGTTGGGTCGGGTGATGGTCCTGGTGATCATCCGGGAGCTCGGCCCGCTCCTGACCGCCATCGTCGTGGTCGGCCGGTCGGGGAGCGCCATCGCCACCGAGCTGGGGAACATGCGGGTGGCGCAGGAGACCGACGCGCTCATCGTCATGGGGATCTCTCCGATCCGCCTGATCGTTCTTCCCCGTCTCGCCGGCGTGGTTCTCTCGGTCATCTGCCTGACCCTCTATTTCGATGTCATTGCCATCATCGGCGGATTCATCATCGCCGGATTAAAGCTGACGATCCCCTTTAAGGTCTTCATCGGGAATATCTTAAGCGCCCTCACCTTCACCGATCTCTTTATTTTCCTCATCAAAAGCCCCCTTTTCGGGATTGTCATCGCATCGGTCTGCTGCTACCACGGTCTTTCGGTGAGACGCTCGCTGACGGAGGTCCCCCAGCAGACGACCCGGGCGATCGTCAATTCGATCGCCCTCTCCCTTTTTCTCAATATGATTATTACCAGCTTGGTTTACCTTTAGTCCGTCGAGGAGGGATGAATGGAAGCGTCGCCGCTCTTAGCGCTGGAGCAGATCACCTTCCGACAGGAGGGGAGGACCCTCTTCGAGGGGCTCGATCTTGCGATCTTTCCGGGCGAGACGGTGATTCTCTCCGGACCGAACGGCTCCGGGAAGAGCACCCTCCTTCGCGTTTGCGTCGGCTTGGTTCAGCCGGAAAAAGGGACGGTCCGGATAAAGGGGGTCGCCTTAAGCGGTCTGAACGAGCGGCAGCTGACGGTGATCCGGGCCGAGGTCGGGTTTGTCTTTCAATCGGGCGGACTCCTCTCCAACATGACCCTTCTCGATAACATCACCCTTCCCATCCGGTATCACCAAGGTTCGGTCGATGCGGTATTATTGGAGAAGATCGACGCGGAGCTCGAAGAGATGGGGCTTCTTCCGTTAAAAAAGAAGTTCCCTTTCCAAGTGAGCGCGGCGGAGGTAAAATTTATATCGCTGCTTCGGGCGTCGATTCTCAGGCCCGCCGTCCTTTTTATCGACGAGCCGCTCTGGGGACTCGATCCTTCGAGCGGGACGAAGATGATCGGGCGCCTGACCCGGTTCAAAGAGGAGGGGAGGACGCTCATTGTGACCACGTCCAATCCCGCTTCGATGAAGGGGCTCTCCGACCGGGTCTTGATGCTCCAAGAGGGGCGCGTCGTGGAACAGGAAAAACATCCGTGAGGTTTTGATGAAGATGCATTATTCTCACCGGCTGTCGCTCAGCCAAATCGAAAGAATCGTCGGACTGTTTGTTTTGATCCCGCTTATTTTAGTCGTGGTGGTCGCCATTATCATCGGCCGCAACCGGGAGCTCTTCGAAGAGAAGTACCATGTGACCACCACCTTCAAGGAAGGGTACGGGCTGGAGCCGGGGGTGCCGGTGGTCGTTTCGGGGATTCGGATCGGCCAGGTTGCCTCGGTCCGCTTCAACGCGGAAAACCAGGTCGATGTGAACTTGGAGCTGCTGAAGAAGCACCGCGAGAAGGTCCGGCTGAACTCCGTCGCTTCGATCAGCCGATCGGGTTTCGTGGTCGGAGACAAGCGGATTTTAGTCACTATCGGCTCCCCGAAGTTGCCGGTCATCGAAAACGGCGGGCGGCTGGCCGGGAAAGATCCGTTCGAGATTGAGCAGATGATCGAGGTGGTCATGCCGACGATCGAGAACCTACAGAAGATGATCGGCCATCTGGAGAAGACGACGGCCGAGTTCCCGCAGCTGGTCGAGACGAGCCAGCGGAGCCTGGAGCATGTCGAAGAGATCGTGGCGAAGGTCGATCAAGTGGCCGACGCGCTCCCTTCCTATGCCGCATCGGGACGCCGATCATTGAAAAACGTCGAGAAGGTGACCGAAGAGGCGGTCGCCGCGGCGCAAGGGGTTCGGGAGATGACCCATTCCCTTCCTCCTCTGATCGAGG
>SCUR01000605.1 GCA_004297235.1 Candidatus Manganitrophaceae bacterium
GGCGATCCTTCCCAGGAAAGCGAGGTATTTCCCCGGTTCCGGGTAAAAACGGTACTGCTCCATCAGCAAGCCGTGATGGACGGTGCCGACCCAATTGGCGAAGGGAAAGGGGGCCCGCTGGCTGTCGCTGATGGAAATGAGCGGATGGGATAGATAATAACGATGGATTCCCTGAAGCTCTGGCATATCCAGCCGGCCGTGTAGCGTGGTGACGGTCGGGGTGGCGCTTTTTTGAGCGAAAGGAAAGGTAAAGTAATCGGCATGGGAGTGAATCAGATCGAATTCATCGGCGCGATCGTAAACCATCGCGAGTTGCAGAAGATGCTCGGCGCAGGGGTCCTTGATATTGCTTAAGCGAAGCGCCTCTCGGCAAATGGGGACCAATTGCGCGCTTGTTTTTGAATCGCCGCTTGCGAAGAGGGTCACTTCATGGCCGTTTCGTATCAGTCCTTCGGTCAATATTGAAACGACCCGTTCCGTTCCGCCGTAAAGTTTGGGCGGAACACTCTCGAAGAGAGGGGATATTTGTGCAATTTTCATTCACGACTCCATTGTTTTCAGCTTGCAAGAGAGGAGGAGGTACTGAAGCATTTCAGGTAAGCCGTGTGGAATGAACCGTATTGTATAAAAAGTAGCATAAGGTTTTTCTATCAGTCAATACAGTGGGAAATACATCGGCTTGTGTCTCGCTGAAAAATATGGTTCACAACGAGGCGGCCGGGATCTCTCAAGATTAAAAACAGAGGGGATGAAAGGCGGCTCAACCCAGGATTCCCAAAGGGAGCGCTCTCGTCGGCTCCGGCGGAAAGAGGAGAAGGGGAGAAAAGTAATTTTTCTTGACAACCCCTTTTAGATGTGATAAAAACGATCCAATTCATTTCGAGCCGCTCATGAAGACAATGGCGTCTTCTCCGCATGGAGAAGACGCCATTTTTTTTAGGACAATGCCGTCCTTGCAGTCATTCGATTGCAAGGCGTTTTATTTTGGAGTTCGATGAGAACCCTTCGGCTGGCTTTGGCCCAGATCAATAGTACGGTCGGAGATCTTTCAGGGAATGTTCAAAAGATCTCCGACGCCGTTGAGAAGGCAAAAGAGAATAAAGTCGATCTGATCGCCTTCCCGGAGCTGGCCATCACCGGTTATCCACCCGAAGACCTTCTCCTCAAGCCTCAATTTATCGAAGATAATCTCCACGCGTTGGAGCAGGTCGCGAAGCGGTGCACGGGACTGACGGCCGTGGTCGGATTTGTCGATCGTCAGGAAGATATCTACAACGCCGCCGCGGTCATTCACGATGGGGCGGTTCGATTCGTTTATCACAAATGTTACCTCCCCAACTACGGCGTCTTTGACGAGAATCGTTACTTCCAGGCCGGCAAGGAGGCGCCGGTTTTCACGTTGAACGAGGTGACCCTCGGGGTGAATATCTGCGAAGATATTTGGTATCCGGAAGGGCCCACCTACGCTCAGTCGTTGGGCGGGGGGGCGGAGGTGATCGTCAATATCAACGCCTCTCCTTATCACGCGGGGAAAGGGCTTTTCCGAGAAGAGATGATCGCCACGCGCGCAAGGGACAACGCCGTCATCATCGCCTGCGTGAATTTGGTCGGGGGGCAAGATGAACTCGTTTTCGACGGCGGAAGCTTTGTTTCGAATGAACGGGGGGAACTGATCGCCCGGGCGAAACCGTTTCGAGAATCGCTGCTCATCGTCGACCTTTCGGTCGATGCTGTTTTCCGCGCGAGACTCCACGATCCGCGGCGCAGGAAAGAGAGGCTGGAGCAGGCTTTTCCGGAGGTCCAGAGGGTCCTCTTGGGAAGTACGAAATGGGGAGGGAAGCGCAAGCCGCTCTCTCCTCCTTTGGAAGATCGCCTTCCGCGCCTTGAAGAGATGTACAGCGCCCTCGCCCTCGGCCTGTCCGATTATGTCCACAAGAACGGTTTTAAGAAAGGGGTGATCGGCCTTTCGGGGGGAATCGATTCGGCCCTGACCGCGGCGATCGCCGTCGACGCCCTCGGGCGGGAGAATGTGATCGGGGTCTTCATGCCTTCCCGCTACACGTCGGACGAGAGCGGTGAAGACGTCGAGATCCTCGCTCGGAACTTGGGAATCCGATTGATTCGTCTTTCAATCGAATCCCCCTTCAAATCTTATCTCTCGCTCTTGTCCCAAGAATTCAAGGATTTTCCCGCCGACATTACGGAAGAAAATCTGCAGTCGCGGATTCGCGGGAACCTCATGATGGCCCTCTCCAACAAGTTCGGATGGCTGGTCCTGACCACGGGGAATAAAAGCGAAATGAGCGTCGGGTATGCGACGCTCTACGGCGACATGGCCGGAGGGTTCGGCGTGATCAAGGATGTCTGGAAGACGCTTGTCTATGAGTTGGCGCTCGAGAGAAACAAAAGGGACAAGCCGATTATTCCGGAACGGGTTTTCAGCCGTCCTCCGACCGCGGAGTTGCGTCCCAATCAGACCGATCAGGACTCCCTTCCTCCGTACGATATCCTCGATCCGATCCTGAAAGCCTATGTCGAGGAGGATAAGTCGTACGATGAAATTGTTGCGATGGGATTCGATCCGACGGTGGTTGCGAAGGTGATCGCCCTGGTCGATCTATCGGAGTTCAAAAGAAGACAGGCTCCTCCCGGGATTAAGCTCACCCCGCGGGCCCTGGGGAAAGACCGACGAATGCCGATTACCAATCGGTATCGCAGTTTTGATCAAGGGAAGAAAACGACCGGCTCAGAAGTAAAAAGAGACAAGAAAATCATCGAAAAAGGAGGAAAGGAGAAGACATGACACCGAAGGAAGTAATGGAGTTTGCCAAAAAAAATAAGGCGGAGATGGTCGACTTCAAGTTCGTCGACTTCCCCGGCATGTGGCAGCATTTTGCTGTCCCCATGATCGAGTTTACCGAGAAGACATTTGAAGAGGGCTCCGGTTTTGACGGATCGAGCATCCGCGGTTGGCAGGCGATCAACGACAGCGACATGCTCGCCGTTCCCGATCCGAATACGGCGATCATGGATCCCTTCACCAAGATCCCGACCCTCTCGGTCGTCTGCAACATCAAAGATCCGATCCGCAATGAACCTTATCCGAGAGATCCGCGCTACATCGCGCAAAAGGCCGAGGCTTATCTGAAAGGATCGGGAATCGGCGATACCGCCTTTTTCGGTCCGGAAGCCGAGTTCTTCATCTTCGACAACATCCGGTTCGATCAGAATATGAACTCCGGTTATTATTTCATCGAATCGGAGGAGGGGATCTGGAACGCCGGAAAAGAGGGGGCCAATCTCGGATACAAGCCGCGCAACAAAGAGGGTTATTTCCCCGTCTCTCCGATCGACAGCCAGGAAGACATCCGGGCCGAGATGGTGCGGGAGATGGAAAAGGCTGGCATCCATGTTGAAAAAGAGCATCATGAAGTCGCGACCGCCGGCCAGGCCGAAATCGACATGCGCTTCGACTCAATGACCAAAATGGCCGACAAGCTGATGCTCTATAAATATATCGTGAAGAATGTCGCGAAGCGTCACGGTAAAACCGTCACCTTCATGCCGAAACCGCTCTTCGGCGACAACGGCTCCGGAATGCATACGCATCAGAGCATCTGGAAAAAGGGAAAACCGCTCTTCGCGGGGGATGAATATGCCGGCATCAGCAAGATGTGCCTCTACTACATCGGCGGCATCTTGAAGCATGCCCATGCCCTGGCGGCATTGACCAACCCGACGACCAACTCCTACAAACGGTTGACCCCCGGCTACGAAGCCCCGGTCAATCTCGCTTATTCCAGCCGGAACCGGAGCGCGTCGATCCGTATCCCGATGTACTCCAGCAACCCCAAGGCGAAGCGGATCGAGGTCCGGTTCCCCGATCCCACCTGCAACCCCTATCTGGCCTTCAGCGCGATGTTGATGGCGGGACTCGACGGAATCGAAAACAAGATCGATCCGGGAGAGGCGATCGATAAGAATCTTTACGAGCTGGAAGCGAAAGAGGCGGCTCAGGTCCGCAAGATGCCGGGCAGCCTGGATGAAGCGCTGGCGGCGCTGGAGGCGGATCATGCCTTCTTGCTCAAAGGGGATGTTTTCACCGAGGACATTCTTCAGACCTGGATGGAATATAAGAAGAGCAAAGAGATCGACCCGATGCGGCTGCGGCCTCATCCGTACGAGTTCTTCCTCTACTACGATCTTTAATACCGAGTTCCATGAGAAGGAGGGCCTGTCCTCTCGGACAGGCCCTTTTTTTATCCGTTTCCGGACTCGATATCGCTTCCAATGAGAGGGTCCTTGTTTGACAAGACCCCGTGTTTCTTATATATTTACATTCGATCCTTCCTATTTTTCCTTATCTTAAAAGGCACAGAGTATCATGAAGTTCCACACGATCGAAGAGGCGATTGCCGACATCAAGCACGGGAAAATGATCATTCTCAGCGATGATGAAGACCGCGAGAATGAAGGGGACCTCGTCATCGCCGCGGAGAAGGTGACCCCCGAGGTAATCAATTTCATGGCCAAGTACGGCCGAGGCTTGATCTGCCTGACGCTGACGGAGGAGCGGACGGAGCAACTTCAGCTGGCGCCGATGGCCCAGGAGAACACCTCCTCCTTCGGAACGGCCTTCACGATTTCGATCGATGCCCGGAAGGAGGTCAGCACGGGGATCTCGGCAAAGGATCGTGCCGTCACGATCTTAACGGCGATCCATCCCGACACGCGACCGAGCGATCTGGTGCGCCCCGGACACATCTTCCCGATTCGCGCTCAAAAGGGAGGGGTGTTAAAGCGGGCGGGTCAGACCGAAGGTTCGGTCGATTTGGCGCGAATGGCCGGCCTCACGCCGGCCGGGGTCATTTGTGAGATCATGAATGAAGATGGGACGATGGCGCGCCTTCCGGATCTGATCGAGTTCGGCAAGCAGCATAACCTGAAGCTCGTGACGATCAAGGATCTCATTGAATACCGAATGAAGCGGGAGTCGTTGGTCCATCGGGTAACCGAAGCCCGTTTGCCGACCGAATATGGCGATTTTAATGCCGTGGTCTATCAAAATGAAATCGATCGAGAGGTGCATATCGCCCTGGTGAAAGGGCCCCTCGACGAGGACAGGCCGATGCTGGTCCGCGTTCATTCCGGCTGTGTGACCGGGGACATCTTCGGATCGAGACGATGCGATTGCGGCGAGCAGCTTCATGCGGCGATGACCCGAATCGAAAAGGAAGGGAGCGGCGTTCTCCTCTATCTTAACCAGGAGGGCCGCGGAATCGGTTTGGTCAACAAGCTCAAAGCGTATCGCTTACAGGACGGCGGGAAGGACACGGTCCAGGCTAATCTGGAGCTGGGGTTCAAAGCCGACCTGCGGGATTATGGAATCGGCGCTCAGATCCTGGTCGATTTAGGACTTCGAAAAATTCGGCTCATGACCAATAATCCGCGCAAGATCGTCGGCATTGAGGGGTACCGGCTCGAAGTGGTCGAGCGGGTTCCGATCGAGATTGAGCCGCATGAAAAAAATGTGCACTACCTTCGGACGAAAAAGAATAAACTAGGACATATGCTCGACAATGTCTAGCGGCGTGAAAGAGCACGGGAGGCGGAAGGCGGAAGGCGGGAAAGGAAAAAGAAAAAAGACGGTTTCTTCTCTCTCCCCTTCCCCACCCCGCCTCTCGACCTTCGGATCTCATGTTCAACAGTGGGAGGGAGGCGCCGCCGGGACCGGATTCCGATTCGGAATTGTTCTCAGCCGATTCAACCAATCGATTACCGATCCCCTTTTGAAGGGGGCGCTTCAGCTTCTTGAGACGCAGGGAGTCCGGCCGGAAGACATTGAGGTGGTAAAGGTGCCGGGCGCCTTTGAAATTCCGGGAGCGGCCAAGAAGCTGGGGTCGCTCGGCCGATTTCACGCGTTGATATGTTTGGGGGCCGTCATTCAGGGGGAGACGCCTCATTTTCATTACATCTGCTCCGAGGTCAGCCGCGGAATCGGTCAACTCTCGCTCGAATTGGGGATGCCGGTGATTTTCGGCGTGTTGACCACGAACTCCATGGAGCAGGCGATCGCACGATCAGGGAATGAAATGAACAAGGGAGCCGAGGCCGCGATGGCGGCGATTGAGATGGCTCACATCTATCAAAAATTAAAGTGAAGATTTATACGGGAATGAAATAATGGGTTTTAGACGGAAAGCCAGGGAGCTGGCCCTTCAATTGCTTTTCCAAATCGATTTTACGGGAGATCACATCGAAATTCCCCCATCCTTTTGGGTCGAAAACAACGCGCTTCCTCAGGTAAAAACCTTCGCCGAAATTTTGGTGCAGGGTGTTCTGAAGCACCTCTCTGAAATCGATCAGATCATCGAAAAATACACTCAGCATTGGTCGCGCGATCGGATGGCCGCGATCGACCGGAATATCCTGAGATTCGCCATTTTTGAGCTGCTCTATCTTAAAGAGATTCCGCCCAAAGTGACGATCAATGAGGCGATTGAAATTGCAAAGAGGTTTGGAAGCGAGGATTCCGGTGCGTTCGTCAACGGAATCCTCGACCGTATTCACCATGATGAGGAGACGCTCGATTCAACCGATCTGAAGCAGGGAGCCTTGTAAGAATTCTCAAGAAGGCGCTCAATCGGTTGGTTCTGGGCCCGAAGGCCCTCAAGCGGACACCAGGAGTAAGCCATGCGGGTAGGAATCTTCTCTGGGAAGCTAACGAAGCTGCATGCCGAGGTTCTGGTCGTCTCTTGTTTTGAGGACGTTCGCCCCCTTCGTGGATTGGCCGGGGAAGTCGATTGGCTCTACGGGGGAATCTTTTCC
Source organism: Candidatus Manganitrophaceae bacterium (assembly GCA_004297235.1). Classification (GTDB taxonomy): domain Bacteria; phylum Nitrospirota; class Nitrospiria; order SBBL01; family Manganitrophaceae; genus Manganitrophus. The sequence continues at coordinate 6,829 of SCUR01000605.1, forward strand.
AACCTCTTGATGCAGGGAAAAGTCACCGGGAGACTCGGTGAGATCCTCCTCTTGGCGACCCAGCAGAAGATGCAGGCTTCCAAGGTGATCTTGGCCGGATTGGGTTCCAGCGGCTCGTATGAGTATACCGATTTTAGGCTGATTGCAAAAAAGATCGCCGAGGCGATGATGGGGCTGCAAGCGCGTGAATGCGCCGTTGAATTGCTTGCGCCGCCGACGCGTTCGCTGGACCCGACTCTTTTGATGGAGTCCTTTCTTAAAGGGATGGAAGAGATGAAGAAGTTGGAGCCCTTTGATCTTACTTTCGTCGTCAAGGACGGGGAGAAAGCGAGGGCGCTTCAACAACGGATTAAAAACGGATCGTATGTTTGGAGCAATCCTTATTCGCTAGCGAGATCAGAGCATGATTGAACGGTATAGCCGGCCGCAGATGGCGGCGATTTGGGAATCAAAAAATAAATATGAGACCTGGTTGAAGGTCGAGCTGCTTGCTTGTGAAGCGATGGTTCAACAGGGCGAGGTGCCGAAGTCGGCGCTGAAAACCATCCGGTCGAAGGCGGAGATCGATCCGGACCGGATCGATCAATTGGAAAAGACGGTAAAGCATGATGTGATCGCCTTTTTGACGTCGATTACCGAGAAGGTCGGCGAAGAGGGGCGCTATCTCCATATGGGAATGACCTCCTCCGATGTGCTCGATACCGCCCTGGCGGTGCAGATGCGCCAAGCGGCCGATCTTTTGATTGCGGATCTGCACTCCCTACTCGACGTGCTGAAGCAGAAGGCCGAGGAGCACAAGGAAACGATCATGATCGGCCGCTCCCATGGGGTGCATGGAGAGCCGATCACCTTCGGTTTGAAGATGGCTCTTTGGTATGAAGAGACGAAGCGCAATCTTCTTCGGCTGCAACAGGCGAAGGAGGTCATCTCCTTCGGAAAAATTTCCGGCGCGATGGGAACTTTTGCCCATCTTCATCCTTCCGTCGAAGCCTATGTCTGCGAAAAGCTCGGGCTGAAACCGGAGCCGGTTTCGAACCAGATCGTTCAGAGAGACCGCCATGCCCAATACCTTCAAGCACTGGCCCTCATTGCGTCGAGCCTCGATAAGTTCGCCACCGAGATCCGTCATCTTCAACGGACGGAAGTGCTGGAGGCGGAGGAGCCGTTTGAGAAGGGCCAGAAGGGCTCTTCTGCGATGCCGCATAAGCGCAACCCGATCGGCTGCGAAAACATTTGCGGGCTGGCGCGCGTCATCCGCTCCCATGCCCATGCCGCCTTGGAAAACGTGCCGCTCTGGCATGAGC
>SCUR01000606.1 GCA_004297235.1 Candidatus Manganitrophaceae bacterium
CTTTGGAGTAGACTTTGGCTTGGAACAGCCGCGGATTCGTGCCGAGCTCTCCCTCGCTGATCGTGATGAACTGATCCGCGATGAAGTCGGCCCGCGCGAGGGGGGCGGTCAGCGCCGTCACGAGCAGCAATAAAAAACCGATCCTCTTCCGAAACCATCTCATGACTGATCTCTCTCCCGCCGGGTAAGCTATCATCTTTTATTTTAAAAGGCAACGGGCGCGGTTCCCCTCCGGGGCCGCTCAAACTTACAGTGCCGTTTCAAATCGGCTGGGGAGATTAAGTATAACGGCTTCAATATTATTATTGACAAAGCGCATCCGTAGATTGTATATTGCCCACCACTGCACCGAAGGGATGTTTTTACAAAGGGAACATCGGCCACAACAATTCAATACAGACAAAAAAGGGAGACACGCATGGTGAACATAAAAAAGATCTTCATGACATTTGGAACGTTGGTTTCATTGGCGCTTTTGATTCACGGTTGCGGCGGCGGAGGAGGAGGGAGTAGCACCCCGACGGCCGGGACCGCTTCGAAATCGGCCGCCGCCAGCTCGAAGGCGATCGTCAGCGCGTTGGGAGCGGCTTCGCTCGGCACCAACCCTACCGGCAAACCTTCGTTAAAAGCGGCGAATGTCAGCGACGAGGCGCAGGTGCGCCAAGCGTTGAAAGCGTTTAAGGCGTCGCTGAGCGCAAGGAAGCAAAAGGCGCTCCAGGCGGCCACGCCTCTCACTTGTGATACTGGAACGGGCAGCATTGACTCTACTGGTGAGAACACGCCAGAGGATCCAAGCGACGATACGTTTACCGAAACCTTCGATAACTGCACCATCAGCCTAGGCGGTGATACGCCGGAACCGTCCGACGATTTCACCTTCTTCCAAAACGGTTCATTGAGCTTCGCCCCGACGACCGGCGGGTTCGCGATCACCTTCACCAACTTTACCGTCCGCACGACCAGCCCCTCTGGCAAAACGGAAAGCACCGAAGACGGAACGATGTCATTCTCCGGAGAGGATGTTCCCTGCGGCACCGAGGGTGCGAGCTTCCTGGAGAGCGGCAGCTTTACGATGAACTTTACCAGCACGATCAAGCTGGATGAGGACAACGACGGGACTTTCGAGTTCGACGAGGCGTCCGCAATGGACAACCTCACAATGACCACTGCCGAGGAGCATACCGCCGCGCCCGACTGTACCCTCACCAAAACCACCTTCACGATGAACGGCGGGACCTCGATCACCGATAACGTCAATTCCGAAAACAGCTTCAGCGCCACCTTCACCGATTTTACGATGGAGATGACCCCCGCGACGGTCAACGGCGTTGATGGAGATAAGCTCTCGCTCAACGGGACCATTGCGATCTCGTCGAGCTGCGCCAGCGGGACCTTCACCATCAGCACGCCCGCCGGAGAAGAACCGTTCATCCCGGCGGACGGTTCCTGCCCGGTGAGCGGGAAGTTCCTTATTACCAGCGGTAGCACCACCACGGCGGTGACATTCACCCCCACCGGCGGTATTGAGATCGATGAAGGGAACAACGGCTCGGTCGAGCAGTCTTTCACCGATTGCGAGTCGGCGGAAGTTTGCAGCACCTCTGCTTAATGAAGCATTCCAAGGCGCCCCGGCTTCCGCCGGGGCGCCTTTTTTTTGCCCTTCTTCCTTTTCAGATCCGTCCTCACAAAAATTTGATTCCTCCTCGCGATTCTAGTATCATCAAACAAACAGAGGAGGGAGCATGGTTCCGGAACATCCATACTGGATCGGGGGAAAGTGGCGCCGGTCCGCCGAGAAGGTGGAGGTGATCAATCCCTACAACCAGGAGCCGATCGGGATCACCTATTCGGCTTCGGCGGAAGATGTGGAGACGGCGCTGGCCGCGGCGGCGAACGCCTTTCGGGAGATGCGGCGGATGCCGGCATTTCGGCGCGCGGAGATGCTTCATCAGATTGCGGAAGGATTGAAGAGCAGACGGGAAGCGGTCGCCCGGACGATCACGTTGGAGTCGGGCAAGCCGATCGCCGACGCCCGCGCGGAGGTGAACCGCGCCGTCAACACCTTCCAAATCGCCTCCGAGGAGGCGAAGCGAATCGAGGGGGAGGTGATCCCGCTCGATCTGATGCCGGGATCGGAAGGGCGGACCGGAATCACACGGCGGTTCCCGATCGGACCCATCGTCGGCATCTCTCCCTTTAACTTTCCCCTCAATCTGGTCGCCCACAAGATCGCCCCGGCGCTCGCGGCGGGGAACACGATTCTGCTGAAACCGGCGCCGAAGACGCCGTTGACCGCCTTGCTCTTGGCCGAGATCATCGCCTCGGTCGGGGCTCCGGACGGGGCGGTGAGCGTCTTTCTCTGCGGGAACGATCTGGCCGAAAAGATGGTGCTCGATCCGAGGGTCAAGATGCTCAGCTTCACCGGGAGCGCCGCGGTCGGATGGATGCTGAAGGAGAAAGCGAACAAGAAGCGGGTGGTGCTGGAGCTGGGAGGGAATGCCGGGGTCATCGTCCACTCGGACGCCGATTTGGATTATGCCGCCCAGCGATGCGCGATCGGCGGATTTTCCTACGCCGGCCAGGTCTGCATTTCGGTCCAACGGATTTTTGTTCAAGAGCAGATCTATCGCCGCTTCTCGAGCGAGCTGATTCGGCAGGTGAAGCGGCTCCCGGTCGGCGATCCGCTCGACGAGAAGACGGCGATGGGGCCGATGGTCGATCTGAAGGCGGCGGAGCGGGCCGAGCGCGCGATTCAGGAGGCGGTCTCGCAGGGGGCGAAGATCCTCACCGGCGGGAAGCGCTCGGGGACGCTGCTCGCGCCGACGGTGCTCGCCGAGACGACCCCCGAGATGCAGGTGAATTGCCGGGAGGTCTTCGCGCCGATCGTGACGCTGGCCCCCTATCAAAAGCTCGAAGAGGCGATCGCCCGGATCAATCAATCCGACTATGGATTGCAGGCCGGCCTCTTTGCAAGAGACATCAAAGAGATCTTTCATGCCTTCGAGGAGCTCGAGGTCGGGGGGCTGATCGTCAACGACATCCCGACCTACCGGATCGATCATATGCCGTACGGCGGCCTCAAGGAGTCGGGGGTCGGCCGCGAAGGGCTTCGCTATGCCATCGAGGAGATGACCGACCTCAAGTTGATGGCGTTGAATCTGAAATGAAAGAGCAAGGCGCACCGATCGAAGAGAGCGCGGCTCATTCCCTTTCCAATCCTCCAGCTGACAGGAATCTACCGTGAAGATAAGACGCGCCAAGATTGTTTGCACGCTCGGGCCGGCGAGCGGCTCCGAAGAGATGATCTCCCGGCTGATCGGCGCCGGGGCCGATGTGATCCGGCTGAACTTTTCTCATGGTCTTCACGAAGAGCATGGGGCGGCGATCCGGCACATTCGACGGATCGCGGAGAAGAAGGGAAAGCCGGTCGCGATTCTCCAGGATCTTCAGGGACCGAAGGTCCGGGTCGGCCCCTTGAAAGAGAAGTCGATCCAGCTCAAACGGGGAAGCCTTCTCACCATCGTGTCGAAGCCGATTCACGGAACCGAAGAGACGATCTCCACGACCCATCCCGAGCTATACAAAAAAGTCCGCCCCGGCGATGCCATCATGATGAACGACGGCGCGATCGAGCTGCGCGTTCTCCGGATCGTGGAGGGAAAGATCCTCTGCAGGGTGGTCGGCGGGGGAAAGCTGCAGCCCTTTAAGGGGATCAATGTGCCGGGCCGCGATTTGGGGCTTCCCTCGCTCACCGCGAAGGATCGCGCCGATTTGAAATTCGGCCTGGCCCACGGGGTCGACTTTGTCGCTCTCTCGATGGTTCAGCGGGCGGAAGATCTCCTGGCGATCAAGCGATTGATCCGCAGGGAGAAGAGGGACGTTCCGGTGATCGCCAAGCTGGAGCAGGCGATGGCGATCGACCATCTCGACGAGATCATGAAGGTGGCCGACGGGGTGATGGTGGCGCGCGGCGATCTGGGGGTGGAGATCCCGTTGGAGCAGGTGCCGCTTCTTCAGAAGGAAATCATCAAGAAAGCCAACGACGCGCAGATCCCCGTGATCACGGCGACGCAGATGCTGGAGTCGATGGTGGAGCGTCCCCGGCCGACCCGCGCCGAGGCGTCGGACGTCGCCAACGCGGTGATCGACGGGACCGATGCCCTGATGCTCTCGGCGGAGACCGCCGCCGGGAACTATCCGGTGGAGTCGGTCAAGACGATGGCCCGCATTATCGTCGCCGCCGAAAGACGGGCGCCGGTGATGGACCGCCGGCTTCAACAGGGGCTCTCCGTGGCGCGCGCGGTCAGCTCCGCCACCTGCCAGCTCGCGTGGCAGATGAACGCCAAGGCGATCGTCACCTCCACCCTCACCGGCGGGGCGGCCCTGCGCCTCTCCAAATATCGCCCGACGAACCCGATCCTCGCCTTTACCCCTCACCCCGAAATCGAGCGCCGGATGAGCCTCTACTGGGGGGTCACGCCGCGCCGCATGCCGCTGCTGAAAAGCAGCGACGATATTTTTAAGGAGTTCGTTCACGCCGTCACCTTCGGCAAAGAGGTGAAGCGGGGGGATCTCCTGGTGATGGTCGCCAAATCCCCCTGGGTCGGCTCGACGATCAATGATCTCATCAAGGTCCACCAAATCGAGTAAGAGGGCTCTCATTAATCCGTTCGACGTACAAAAGAAATTAAATGAAATCTCCTGTCCCGCCTGCGGCGACGCCAAATTTCAGGTCACGCGGGTGGAGGGGAACCCGGACGAAGAGCACTTCGAAGCGGCCTGCCGCCGCTGCGGCTTGAAAATGCGGGTCGTGGTGATTCCGCGGGTCGTCATCGAAGGGATCGAAGCGATGGAGCCGCCCGAAGAGCGCCAGGTCCTTGAAGCCAAGTGCCCCCACTGCGGCGGCGTCGGGGCCCGATTTCAATTCCGCTGCCACCTCGAAACCGGCGTCGACTACGACGTCGTCACCTGCCGTCACTGCCGCAGGCCGTACCGGAAAGAGATTCTCCCCGGCCGCTGATCTCCCGGCCGTCTGTTCCCCTTCTCCCTTCCATCAGTTTGTCCCCCTTCGTCTAAGGCATCTTTCTTGCTTTTTATAAAGGCCCGACCGGTTCGATCCTCCCTGCGAGGTAAGCCGGAATGAGGACGGCCGCTCTCCATAAGTATTGGACTCATTCGTACTTTTCGATCGTCTTCGGCGCCTTCGGATAAGGGGGGCTTGCCGTTTGTCCCCCCGTCGCCTTGAATGTTCTTGCAACTAAGTTGCAAGCGGAAAGGGAGGGCCGATCCTCCCGCGATCATCTCTCTCGCTGAATCGAAATCGACGCTTCACCCCTTTTGGGAGGTTCTCATGCGCCCGCTCACCCGTCTCGGTTTGATCGCTTTCCTCGTCTGTATCGGCGGCCTGTCGGTCGCTTACGGCGCCGTTCTCTTTAACGATGATTTTAATCGGACGACCGGGTTGGGGTCGAATTGGAAGATCACGGCCGGAAACTTCACGACCAACGGCGTCCAGGCGGTCTCGTCGGGGACGGCCAACTACGCCGGGGTAGCGCCGAGCCTGGGAACGAACGACTACGCGGTGGAATCGGTCCTGATCGTTCCGGCCGGCTCGCTCTACTCCGGGATCATCGCCCGCGCCAATCCGAGCAACCTCAGCGCCGACCTCTACGCCGCGCAAATCGCCGGCAACGGCAAGGTGAATCTCTATCGCCGGAATGCCTCCGTCTGGACGCTCTTGAAATCGGCCGCGGCGGGGACGGTCGCCGGTGCGGCGTATACGCTGGCGCTGAAGGTCTCCGGGAGCCATCCGGTTCTCCTGGAAGTCTCGCTCAACGGAACCCTCCTGATCTCTTTTTCCGACAGCTCCGCCGCCCGCCTCCCCTCGGGCATTCCGGGACTGGAGAACTACAACAGCGGCGTGAAGTACGATCGGTTCACCGTCTCCTCTTTGACCGCGGGCAACCAGCCGCCGGCGGCTCGAATCGCCGTGCAGCCGGCCTCCGGCCCGGCGCCGCTCACGGTCCATTTCGACGGATCGGCCTCCTCCGACCCGGACGGAACGATCGTCTCTTACCTCTGGACCTTCGGGGACGGCAGCGCGGCCGGACAGGGGGCGCAGGTCGATCACACCTATTCGGCCCCCGGGAATTTTACGGCGACCCTGACCGTGACCGACAATCAGGGGGCGCCCGGTTCGGACCGGTTTCAAATCGCGGCGAGCGCCGGGGGGGGCGCGACCTTCAGCGACAACTTCGATCGGCCCAATTCCACCGTCGTGGGGCCGAATTGGAATGAATATATCGCCGATCTGGAGATCTTCGGCAATCAGCTCCGGAACGCGACCGGAAAGAATCTGCCGACCGCCGCGGTCGCCGCCGTGGCGATCGGCCCCGACCAGGATGTGGCGGTCGATTGCAAGATCGTCCTCCCGACGAATGGGACGGACAACGGGAACAACTGCGCCGTGATGGCCCGCTGGTCGTCGGAGAGCAGCTTTTATCGGGCGCGGTTGGATGTGGGGCGGCAGAACGTCGCCCTCTTCAAGACGGTCGACGGAACCACCACGCTCCTCGGCTCGGTCAGCCGGCCGCTGCAGTACAACACGTACTACCGGATCCGTCTGGTGGTCCAGGGGAGCGCCCTGCGGCTTTTCTTCGGCGACAGCGCCGTTCTCTCCGTTTCCGACGCCTCACTGACCGCCGGGAGCTTTGCCGGCCTCCGCACCTTCAACGGTCTCGCCAATGCCGCTTATTTTGATAACTTCTCCGCCTCGGCGGCCACCGGAAGCCCGACCAATCGATCACCGATCGCCAAAATCGCCGTGAACCTCACCGCCGGAACGGCTCCTCTCGCGGTTCATTTTGACGGGAGCGGCTCGTCCGATCCGGACGGGAACGTCGTCGCTTATCGATGGAGCTTCGGGGACGGGTCGATCTCGACGGCCGGCGCCGCGGTCGATCATACCTATCCCGCCGCGGCCGGTCCGGCGCCGCGTCCCGGCTTTGTGGAGCGGGTCAGCGTCGGCCTCGCCGGCGCGGAAGCCGACGGCGACAGCACCCATTCGGCCCTCAGCCGCGACGGCCGCTACATCGCCTTTGAATCGGACGCTTCGAATCTGGTTCCGAACGATACGAACGGGACGACCGATGTCTTCGTCTATGATCGCGAAACGCGCCAGACCACCCGGGTCAGCGTCGGCGCCGCGGGGGTGCAGGGAAACGGGAAGAGCTTCGGGGCGAAGTTCAGCGGCGACGGCCGCTACGTCGCCTTCGAGTCGAACGCCTCGAACCTGGTCGACGGCGACACCAACGGGGCGACCGATATCTTCGTCCACGACCGAGAGACCCATCTTACCACGCGGGCCAGCGTCGACTCCGCGGGCCATCAGGCCGACGGCAACAGCAGCTACGCCATTATGAACGGAGACGGCCGCTATGTCGCCTTTTTCTCCTTTGCGACGAACCTGGTGTTGAACGACACCAATAACGCGAACGACGTTTTCGTCCACGACCGGCTGACGGGGGAGACCGTCCGGGTGAATGTCGACTCCAGCGGCAACCAGGCGAGCGGCGGGAGCGACAGCTACTGCCCGTCGCTCAGCGACGACGGGCGCTATGTCCTGTTTCTCTCGAACGCCGCCAATCTGGTGCCGGGCGACACCAACGGGACCTATGACGCCTTCGTGCACGACCGGCAGACCGGCGCCACCGTCCGCGTCAGCGTCAGCTCGACCGGTGTTCAAGGGAACGCCTACAGCGAGGACGGCAAGATCAGCGCCGACGGCCGGTTTGTCTTCTTCGAGTCGGAGGCGACCAACCTGGTCCCCGGAGATACCAATGGGGTCTCCGATCTCTTCTTCCACGACCGGCAGACCGGCGCGACCGTGCGCGCCAGCGTCGGCTCGGGCGGGGTGCAGGCGAACGGCGGCAGCTTCGACGCCCGGATCAGCGACGACGGCCGGTTCGGCGTCTTTGAATCCGACGCGAGCAACCTCGTCTCCGGAGATACGAATCTGCTGCGGGATATCTTCGTCCGAGACCGGGTGACCGGGGCGACCGCCCGGATGACCGTCAATGCCGACGGCTTCGAAGCGAACGGGGCGAGTGGAGACGGACGGGGGAGCGGCGACGGCCGGTTCGTCGCCTTCAATTCGGTGGCGACCAACCTCGTTCCCGGAGACACCAACCGGGCGGCCGATCTCTTTATCGTCCCCGGTCCCGGAACTTACACCGTCACTTTGACGGTGACCGACAACAGCGGGGCGACCGGCACCGCGACCGAGGTGATTCGGGTCGATCCGCAGGGGGGGCTTTCCTTCGGCGACCCCTTCGACCGGGCCAACTCCGGCAGCCTGGGGCCGAGCTGGAACGAGTATCTGACCGACTTCGAGATCTTCAGCAATCAGCTCAGAAACGCCAACGGGAAGAATCTCCCGGTGGCCGCGGTGGCCGACACGGCGATGGGGCCCGATCAGGATATCGCAGTCGACTGCCTGATCACCGATCCGGGGAACTCCTGCGCCATCATGGCCCGCTGGTCGGATGCGAATAATTTCTATCGGGTGAGATTGGGAGTCGAGCAGGGGAATCTGGCGGTCTTCAAAACGGTGAACGATACGACGACGCTGTTGGGGTCGGTCGGCGAACCGCTCTCCTTCAACACCTTCTATCGAATGCGAATGGTTGTGAAGGGGAGTGCGCTTTCGATCTACTTCAACAACGAAACGTCCCCGGCGCTGACCGTGACCGACACCTCGCTCACGTCGGGCAACTACGCGGGGCTGCGATCCTTCGCCACCGCGGCGGGAACGACTTACTACGACAACTTCTCGGCCTCATTGCCCTAACCTCTGAAAATAAAAAAGCCCCAAGGTTTCCCTTGGGGCTTTTTAGAATTCTAATCGGAGTGATTAGACTTTTGAAACGTTCGCCGCCTGTGGTCCTTTTGCGCCAGTGGTCACCTCGAATGTCACTTCCTGCCCCTCTTCGAGAGATTTAAAGCCTTCTCCCTGGATGGCGGTAAAGTGAACGAAGATGTCGTTTCCATCTTCCTGGGTGATGAAACCATATCCCTTGCTGGCGTTGAACCACTTCACACGACCTTTTGGCATTTTACGAACTCCTCCTTGATTTGGTGATGACCGGGCTGACTACCCGTCGATAGCAAATATTTTGCTTGAGCAACAAGCCAACCATCGATTGGATTATCGCGGCCTTGCAAAAACATTTGCGTTGGTCGGATTCTATAATAAGCCCGGAAAACGTGTCAAGCGTTTTTTTGGTTATTGGCCTTTGGTCTATCC
>SCUR01000607.1 GCA_004297235.1 Candidatus Manganitrophaceae bacterium
CGATCTCGACATCGTTTCGATGGCCGTAGAGCATATCAAAGTCGACCAGGTTTGTGAAGATCAATCCGGTGTCGGTCCGGTCGATGAAATGAAGTGTTTGATCGATCCCGTCATTGTTGTCGTGCGTGTGGACCGACTCTGAGATCCCGCGGCCCGAGAAGATATCTTCAATCTTCCCGATCCCGATGACCGGAATCGATGCGGCGCAAAGCCGATCGAGGAGGGTCTCGGCCGGCGGAGCGACGGAGAAATCGCGCCGGCGGTCGGTCCGGACGAACCGTCCCGGCTCGCCGAGGAACGGTCTCGCGATGACGCGGGCCACTTGGTGCGGCGGCTTCAAGAGATCCCGCGCGGTCCGGCAGATCTCCCAGAGTTTTTCCGGCGGGATGACCGCCTCGTGCGCGGCGACCTGAAAGACCGAGTCGGCGGAGGTATAAACGATCGGAGCGCCGGTCGCCAGGTGCTCGGCCCCCAGCTCCTTGATAATTTCGGTGCCGGAGGCAACCGTATTTCCCAGAGCCTTCCGTCCGATCGCCGCCTCAAAGGGGCCGATCACCTCCGGCGGAAAACCCTTTGGATAGGTCGGAAACGGAGTGGGGGTGATCACCCCCATCATCTCCCAATGTCCGATCACCGTATCTTTGCCCGCCGACCGCTCCGCCATTTTTCCAAAATGACCGACGGGGTCGGGGATCGGCGCGACTCCGCCCAGATCGTCGATTCTTCCCAGCCCCCATTTCTCCATCGTCGGAAGACGAAAGCCCTCCACCGCGTGGGAAATGCGGCCGAGGGTGTCGCTTCCGGCGTCGCCGTATTGATCGGCATCGGGGAGGGCTCCGACTCCGACGCCGTCGAGGACGAGGAGGAGGACCCTTTTGCGGGAGGCGGTCGGTGCCATCGGTTGTCAAGCCCTCTTGCGCTGGTTTCTCTGATATCGGTTGACGGCCCCGTTGTGTTCCCGGAGATTTTTGGAAAAGAAATGGGTTCCGTCGTTTTTGGAGACGAAGTAGATGTAATCGACATCGGCCGGATAAAGCGCCGCATAAAGCGAGTCCTTCCCCGGGTTGGCGATGGGACCGGGCGGCAGGCCGATGAAGCGGTAGGTGTTGTAAGGAGAGGCGGCGCCGAGATCTTTCTTGGTGAGATTGCCGTTGAAATCGGTCAAGGCAAAGATGACGGTCGGATCGCTCTGCAGCCGCATCTTCTTTTTCAACCGATTGTGGAAGACGGCGGAGATCAGGATCCGCTCGGCGGGATGCCCCGTCTCTTTCTCGACGATCGAGGCGAGGGTGACGACTTCCCGCTGCGTCAGGCCGAGTTGGTCCGCCCTTTTTCGAAACGATTCGTCGTAGACCGTCTGGAACTGGGTGACCATCCGCTTGACGATTTCATGCGTCGGGGTCCGCTTTGCAAACTGGTAGGTATCGGGAAAGAGATAACCTTCCAGGCTCTCCCCCTCGATGCCGAACTCCGTCATCAAGGTGGGGTCTTCCACCACCTTCATAAACGCATCGGCTTCGGCGAGCTTGGCCTCTTCGAGGATCTTGGCGATCTGCCGAGCGGTCGTCCCTTCCGGAATCACCACCTGATGTTGAAGGATCTTTCCCCGGACGAGAAGATCGAGTAGCTCCATCGGCCGCATCGCCGTGTGGAGCGCATATTCGCCCGGCTTGATTTTTTTTTCGTTCTGGGTCCAGAGGCCGAGAAGACGGAAATAGACGCGGTTGGTGATCAGACCTTCGCGTTTGAGCAGGTCGGAGACGCCGCTGTAGGTCGCTCCCTCGGGGATGTCGATGACTTTGTAGATCTCCATGGGGGAGGGGGGATTATTTAGGAACTGAAGTCCCCGAACCGCCCCCACGGCGATTATCAGGGTGAGACAGAAAAGGGTGATCCAAACCTTGATCATACGCTCTCACTCGAAGCGGTGTTCTTCTTAGAGACTTCAGGAACCCCAAGACCGGTGCGGCTTGGAAATCTTCTCCCCGTCCGATAAAGCGGACTTCTGGTCGGGGGATGGGTTCTTGACTACTATTATAGCGAATGAGAGCCGATACGAAAAGGGAGCCGGCCGGTCAGGCCGAGGGCTCCCCTTTGTCGCGACG
>SCUR01000608.1 GCA_004297235.1 Candidatus Manganitrophaceae bacterium
CCCAAGATCATTTCCTTGATCTTCATGTCTTGGCGGGGCTCTTGATCTTGGGGTTGATTTTCTTCCGGACCCTCTGGGGTTTGATCGGGACGCCGCATGCGCGGTTTTCCGACTTTATCTTTCGTCCGCGAGTGGTGTTCGAATACCTGAAAGATCTGGTCACATTGAAAGCAAAGCGGTACATCGGGCATGGACCGGCCGGCGGGGCGATGGTCATCGCGCTGCTGCTCGGCTTGCTGGCCACGACCCTCTCCGGCCTGGCGCTGTTCGGAGGGCAGGAGTATCAAGGCCCGCTGGCCGGCCTGATGGCCGGCTTGGGAGGAGTTTGGAGCGAGGCGGCGGAAGGGGTTCATGAGTTCTTTGCCGGGATGATCCTTTTTTTGGCGTCGGTCCATGTTCTCGGCGTTCTTTTTTCGAGCTGGGCGCATCACGAGAATTTAATCAAAGCGATGTTTACCGGGAAGAAGCGGACAGGGGAGGAAAGGCGCCGCCCGGCCGGAACGGAGCAGGCATTCCTTCACGAAGGTGAAGAAGAATGGGAAGGAGGAGGGTGATGAAATTTTTTCTGAGGGTTGGTTTCATAGCAATGATGTCTCTGGCCGGTGCGTCGCTTGTCGGGGCGGCGGCGGTCGATGATCTGCTGGCGCAATATCGGACGCAGAGCGGAGGAACCTTCAATACCGAGGAGGGGAAGGCGGCCTGGAATCGGCTGATCCCCGACTCGAAAACGGGGGAGGAACGTAGCTGCGCCGGCTGCCATGGGAGCGATTTGCGGCGCACCGGAAAACATCTCCAAACCGGAAAGCCGATCGACCCGATGGCCCCGTCGGTCAACGCCAAACGGTTGACCGACCCGAAATTTGTCGAGAAGTGGTTTAAGCGCAACTGCCAATGGACGCTGGGGCGAGAGTGCAGCCCTAAAGAGAAAGGGATGTTCCTGACATTTATCCAAAACCAGTAACGCGAATTTACATCGACACGAAAGGAGACTATAATGAACACGCATTGCAAGCGCAACCCCCGCCCTTCGGGGGAGGGGTTCTTCAAAACGTCCATTTGGATGGCCTTTGTGATCGGCGGCTTGTTCCTCATCGTCGGCTATTGGAGCGCAATGGGGGGAGAAGAAGGAATGGGGGAGCGGCTCATCGGAAGCGCCGCGCGCTCCGAAGCGATGCCGGTCGCCAACGATCTCTATACGAAGGAGTGCGGCGCCTGTCACCTCGCCTATCCTCCCGGCCTGCTCCCGGCCCGCTCCTGGAAAAAATTGATGGGCGGCCTTTCCGATCATTTCGGCGACAATGCGGAGCTTGCCCCGGAGGACCAACGGGCCGTCACCGATTTCCTTGTGAAAAATGCCGCCGACCGCTCCGGGCAAAAACGTTCCGCCAAAGTGGTCCGCTCCTTGAAAGACGGAGAGGCGCCGCTTCGCATCACGGAGGTCCCCTACATCGTCCGTAAACATCACGAAATTCCATCCCGCCTGATTCAAGGGAATCCCCAGGTGAAGAGCCTCAGCCGCTGCAATGCCTGCCACACCCGCGCCGAAGCGGGCTCCTTCAGCGAGCACGATGTCTCCATCCCCGGTTATGGTGCGTGGGATGATTAAGCGGTTGCTCCCGTCCCGAGGCGCTGGGCTGGGTGTCGTCACCTTCAGCGTCTTCATTTTGATCCTGTTCGCGGGGGCGAGCTTGACCCTCGCCGATGACGATCACGACAGGGCCAAGCAGCTCAAAGAGGCCGGCGAAATCCTGCCGCTGGAGCGGATCGTTGAAATGGCCAAGAAAGATCGCTCCGGCCAGCTCCTTGAAGCCAAGCTGAAGGAAAAGAAGGGGCGGCTCATCTATGAATTGGAGCTGCTCGACAAAGAGGGGATCGTCTGGGAGCTGAAGTATGATGCAAAGAGCGGGGAGCTGCTGAAAGAGAAGCAGGAGCATTGACCGGTGAGACTTTTGATCGTCGAGGATGACGCGGCCCTCTGCCGACGGCTGAAGGCCGATCTGGCGCGGGCCGGATTCGCCGTCGATACGGCCGGCAACGGCGTCGACGGGGAGTTCATGGGGAGCCAAGAGCCCTATGATGTCATCGTCCTCGATCTGGGACTGCCGGGCCGGCCCGGTTTGGAAGTCCTCAAGCGGTGGCGCGCCGGCGGGAATCACGTCCCGGTCATCATTCTCACCGCGCGGGACGCTTGGCATGAGAAGGTCGAGGGATTCAAGGCGGGGGGAGATGATTACCTCGCCAAACCGTTTCACACCGAAGAGTTGATCGCCCGGATCACCGCCTTGCTCCGCCGGACGAATGCGAAGGTCGGGGGGCGCTTGTCTCTCGAGGATCTGACGCTCGACGAGGAGCGGCAATGCCTCATCACGCCGGAGGGACGATCGGTGGAGCTGAGCGGGGTGGAATTCCGTCTGCTTCGCTATTTCATGATGCACCCCAATGCGATTTTGTCCAAGAGCCGCCTCACCGAGCATGTCTACGATTTTGATTCGGAGAAGGAGAGCAATGTGATCGAGGTCTATGTCAACCGGCTGCGACAGAAGATCGGGAAGGATCGGATCGAGACCCGGCGCGGCCAGGGATACGTCTTGAGGGTCCCGGATTAATGCGCTCCCTCCATGCGCGGCTTGCCACCGGTCTGATCGTCAGCTTGGTCCTCCTTTTTCTCCTCCAATGGTGGATCGTCAGCGCCGCCATTCGGTATCTCACCGAGGGTTACGTCTCGTCGCGCCTCCAACACGATACCGAAAATATCCTCGCCGCCCTTCTCATCAGCGACACCGCTTCTCCTTCCCTCGATCCCGAACGGATCGATCCCGTTTACAGAAGACCTTTTTCGGGGCGCTACTATCAAATCCGCGTGGGAGAAACCCTGCTGCGCTCAAGATCGCTCTGGGATCAGGAGCTCTCCATCCCTCCGGTCACGCCGGGCGATCGGAGCACGCTTCATGCTTCCGGACCGCAGGGGCAGGCCTTACTTCTGTCGGTCGGCGGATTTAAAAAGCGGGATCAGGGGGTGACGATCGCCGTCGCCGAGGATCTCTCGGCGGTGGAAGCCGACTTCCGCCGATTTCAGCTTTTATACGGTCTGGTCTCTCTCGCCGTTTTGGGAATCCTGATCCTACTCCAGAGAAGGATGATCGTCGCCGGCTTGATGCCGCTCGAGAAGGCGCGCCGGGAGCTCCTTTCCCTTGAACGGGGAGAGATCGATCGGCTTCGAGAAGAGGTTCCCGGCGAAGTGCAGCCGCTGATCCGGGAAATTAACCGGTTGCTGGAAGCGATGCAGCAGCGGCTTCAGCGCTCGCGCAACGCGTTGGGGAATGTGGCCCATGCGCTCAAGGGGCCGTTGACCCTCTTGATGCAGTTGGCCGATCGCGAAGAGATGAAAAAGGCTCCTGCGTTGCGGCAGGAATGGATGGAGCAAGCGGAGACGATCCGTCAACGCCTGGAGCGGGAACTCAAGCGGGCGCGGCTCGCCGGGGGAATCCAGCCGGGCCGACCGCTGGCGCTGGAAGAGGAGATCCGGCATCTCGTCGATGCGCTGAAGCGGATCTATCATGAAAAATCGCTGGAGATCGAATGGACGGTCCCGACGGAACGGGTGGTGATGGGGGACCGGGAAGATGTCCTGGAGCTGTTGGGGAATCTTCTCGATAACGCCTGCAAGTGGGGACGCCGCAAGGTGATCCTCCGCCTGGAGCAGGGGGTGGAAGGGATCGTAATCTCTGTCGAGGATGACGGTCCCGGCTGCCCGCCGGAAGCGCTTCAGCGCCTCTCCGACCGAGGGGTCCGGATCGATGAATCGGCCGCCGGACATGGGCTGGGGCTGGCCATCGTAAAAGAGATTGTGGCGCAGTCTTCGGGCGAAATCGGTTTCGGGCGCTCCGAGCGGCTGGGAGGATTTCTCGTCCGGGTCAAGCTCCCTCCTTACGGTCATTCGTCGCCGAGCGCTTCCCCGGCGGAATGATCGCCCCCGGCGTTATCGATAATTGAGAAACTGCAGATCGAGTCCAAAGTCTTGTGACTTCAAAAAGGTGATCACCGATTGAAGCTCGTCTTTGCTCTTGCTTTGGACGCGGACCTGATCGGCCTGGATCTGGGCCTGGACTTTAAACTTGCCGTCGCGGATCGCCTTGCTGATCTCTTTCGCCTTCTCCGAGGGGATCCCTTGCTGGAGGGTGATCTTCTGCCGGACGCTCCCGCCGAGCGCCTTCTCTACTTTCTCGTAAACCAATCCCTTGAGCGACACATTGCGTTTCACCAGTTTGGTCTGGAGCACATCGAGAACCGCTTTGAGCTTGTATTCATCCTCGGAGTTCACGATCAACTCCTTCTCTTCCTCCAGCCGAACGTCGCTCTGGGTGCCCTTCAGATCGAAGCGCTGGCGAATCTCCTTCATCGCCTGCTCGACCGCATTCTTGACCTCCTGGATATCGATTTTCGAAACCACATCAAATGAACTCGTCTCCGCCATGGAATACTCCTTTCGTTCGATAAACGGTGATAAAGGGAAAGAGCGGAACACCTGATTCCCGACGGTGAAGGGAGATGGCTTCAAAATACAATGCCGCCGTTTCAATTGTCAATGGCGGTCTTGTCGGCGCGACCTGTCGGATGCCCCAGAGAGTGGCGTGAATCGGGGGCGAGGCGACGCCTCGCCCCTAGGAGGTCTTTGTTTCGAATTGTCTTAAGATTTCAAGGACCCGCTCCGCCAGTTTTTGAGGGGAGAAGGGTTTGGTGAGGTATTCGAGGGCGCCCGCGTTTTCTCCGCGCTCCTTGGCGGAGGGATCGCCGCGGGCCGTCAGCATGACGATCGGGATGTGGGCGGTCTCTTTATTCGCTTTCAGCCGTTGACAGGCTTCGAAGCCGTTCATCTTCGGCATCATGACATCGAGCAAGATCAGATCGGGCTTTTCGGAGAGGGCTTTATCGATCGCATCGACCCCATTTCCGGCCTCGATGGTTTCAATGCCGCAGAATTTCAGCTTGATCTGGATGAGCTGCCGGACGAATTCTTCATCATCGACAATGAGAACTTTCTTAGGATTCATGTGCGAACCCTGTCATGCGACATTGTGCGGTTACCTCCTTGCTCTTGTGCGTTTTTCAATGCGTTGCCCGCTTGGATGATCATTTTCTCGGCGCTGTCGGCGTCGTCAAAGAAGGTGGAGGTGCCGATGCTGACCGTGACCATCTCGAGGGTTTGTTTTCCGGGGATGGAGAAGTCGTATGATTCCACCAGCCGCCGTATTTTTTCTGCGGCCATTTTGGCCGAGTCGCGCGTGGTTTCCGGCATCAGGAGCACGAACGTGCTTCCGCCGGCCCGGCAGAGCGGGTTGGACGCGCGGGTGTTTCTCCGGTAGAGGACGGCGAGCTCGCGGAGGACATGATTTCCGGCCTCCGTGCCGTAGCGGCGGTTGAAAACCCGGAACCGATCGACATTGGAGATCAAGATGGAGAAGGGGCGCTTGTAGCGGAAGGCCCGGTTGACTTCGTCCGCAAGACGGTGATTCAAGTAGCGTTCGTTGTAGAGTCCGGTGAGGCCGTCGATCATCTTTGCCTTGTCGGGATAAAGCTTTTCGAATTTCCGGACTTCCTGAATCAATGTTTCCTTGAGGGAAGGATTTTTATAGATGATCTCCCGCACCTGTCCGTCCAAAATCTGTTTTTCTTCCGTGGTCAGCTCTCTCGAAGCAAAGAGAATGATCGGGATGTTCCTGGCGGTCGGGTGCTGCTTCAGCCGATGAATGGTCTCGATGCCGGAGATGTTCTGCAGCATCAGGTCGAGCAGAATCAGGTCCGGCTGGATCTCCACCGCCAGCGCGATCCCCTCTTCCCCGCCGTTGGCCTTAATGACGCCGAAGCGCTCTTCATCGAGGATCGACCCGATCTGCTCCATCACGACGGTATCCTGCTCGATTACGAGAAAGTTGATCGGCTTGCGGACGACCGACTGGGTGATGCTGTACTTCTTGAGGCTGTCGATCAGTCCCTTGCGATTGATCGGCTTGGTAAAGTAGTCGACCGCTCCCAGGCTGAATCCGAGGGTCGGATTCTCCACGATCGAAACAATGATGACCGGGATATCTTTGGTGGCGGGGAGGGTTTTTAACTTTTTCAGCACCTCCCATCCGTCGATCCGCGGCAGCATAATGTCGAGCGTGATGGCGAACGGCCTCATCTCCTGCGCCTTCTCGATGGCGTCCTGCCCGTCGTAAGCGTGCTCGACGGCGTAGCCCTCCTGGGTCAGATAGAGGGCCAGCAGTTTTGCGACGGCGGGATCGTCTTCGACGACGAGAATGCGGGGCCGATCCTCGTCTCGATGTTCCGAACGGTTCTCAAAAGCGGTGGCGAGAGGAGAGGTCACGTCGGTCTTGCTTCGCATTTCTGCGGTGCTGAAGGTCTGGAGAGTGGGCTGTCGGATGTCCCGCTCCTCCGGGGTGGGAACCAAAACCTTGAAAGTGCTCCCCACGCCCGATTGGCTCTCCACGCTGATTTCGCCGCCGAGGATGTCGACGAACCGCTTGGTGATCGCCAGCCCGAGCCCCGTTCCGGGATAGTCCCGCGTGTAGGAGCCGTCGATCTGCTGAAACTCGTCGAAAATTTTGCTAAGGGCATGGGGCGGAATGCCGATCCCGGTATCTCGCACCGACATCTCGATCGCCTTGGCCCGTCCGAGGCGGCCGGACCGAACCTGGAGCTGAATGGCGCCCTTGGCCGGCGTAAACTTGACGGCATTCCCGAGAAGGTTGAGCAGGATCTGCTTCATTTTCCCTTCATCGGTATAGATCATGTCGAGACCGTCGTCGATCGAGAGATCGAAATGGAGCCCCTTTTTATAGGTCATCGGAATGATCGTCTGCTGGATGGTTTCAAGCAGGGCGCGAAGGCTGAAGGGGTGAGGGTGAACCTCCATCCTTCCCGCCTTGATCTTCGAAAGGTCCAGGATGTTGTTGATGATCTCCAACAGATGTTGTCCGCTGGTGTTCATGTTTCGGACATACGACTCCTGATCCGGGGTCAGATCTCCGGCCAGACGATCGAGCAGGATCTCCGAGAAACCGATGATCGAGGTGAGCGGGGTGCGCAGCTCGTGCGAGATATTCGAGAGGAACTCCGACTTGACCCGGTCCATTTCCATCAGTTTCTCGACCGTCTCCTGCTCTTTTTGGTAAAGATGGGCATTTTCCACCGCGGTCCCCACCTGGTTCCCGATGGAGGAGAGCAGTTGCAGGTCTTGCGCGGTAAAGGTCCGGGCCGTCCGGCTCCCGAGGGTGAAGGCTCCGATGATTTTGTTTTTCGACTGGATGGGAAATGCAATGAGGGTCTGATATCCGGCGCTCATGAGCGGACTGGTCACGTCGGATGCGCGGGTTTCTTCCAAGATGACGGGAGCCCGGGTGTCGATCACCTCCATCGAAGCGAGACGGTTGCCGCCGCTGTGGAGCTGGTCCAGTAAATCCGGAGAGAGGCCGAAATGGCTCTTCATGAGCAGGCGGCTTTCCTTGAGATCCAGGATTTCGACATAGCCCGATTCGAAGCCGGTCACCTCGATGACTTTTTCAAGGGTAGTATCCAAAAGTCCCTGCAGTTCCAGAGATTGGTTGGCGGTGGCGGCGATTTGATTGATGGCTTGAAGCTCGCGCGTTCGAGCCAGGACTTTGTGTTCCAGCGTCGCGTACGATTCCGACAGCTTTTCCGCCATCTCATTGAATTTGTCGGCCAACGCTTCAATTTCATCATCGGTCTTGACCTGAAGGCGATAACCGAGATCGCCTTTCCGAATATGCTCGGCTCCCTCATGGAGAAGCAGCAGCGGGCGGACGAGCTTGCCGGCGACCACGAAGCCGATGGCCCCGGTCAGTCCGACCAAAAGAGATCCGTAAGTGAAGACGGTCCGGATGAGCGATTGCACCGGCTCGTAGGTTTCTTTCGGCTCTTGCCGGATGAAGCTGTGCCACTGTTTCCCCCCTTGGGAAGAAACCAATTGGTTGACCGCCGATACCGGCGCAAACCCGACGAGCGAGTTTGTTCCGCCGTGGCCGTCGTTGTGCGCGGTGACCCAACCGGATTGATCCGCGGTGATTCTCTCCAACAGGGCGGGATCGGCGACATGGCTTCCGGTCGGTAGAATGGGGCAGATGAGGACGACGCCCGCCGAGTCGATGAGCATCGCATGTCCGGTGGAGCCGAACCGAATGGGATAAATGAACGGTTGTAAGAAGGCTTTCAGGTGGAGGGACGCTTTTAAGATTCCTAGAAATCGCCCGGTTCCCTTATGAAGGACCGGCAGGGCGATGTCGAAGAGAAAGTCGGACGCGTTCTGAGCGTCTTGATAGATTCCTCCAATGTAAACCGCCCCCTTTTCTCCCCGAGAGCTTTCTTTCCACCAGGTCTCCTCCCCGACGAAGGAGTGCGTTTCGGCCGCCTCCGAAGAGGAGGCGATTCGGAGACCGACGTTGTTGGTAATGACCACCGATTGAAGATACGATTGACTTTCCGGAAGACGGATCGCACGATCGAGGAAAGCCGAAGATA
>SCUR01000609.1 GCA_004297235.1 Candidatus Manganitrophaceae bacterium
TCTATAGAAACAGAGGATGAGATGTCCGAACGACATTTGTCTGGATGTTTCGGCATTTGAGACCGGCGATCAATGCGGAGTTGGCGGAGACGAACCAATCGACTGCAGTAAACTTCTGGGCGTTTAATCGTTTTTCACAGTCGAGCGAGGCACAACAAGGAGGGTTACGAAATGAAAACCGATCTTATCTCCCGGCGTCAGCTACTGAAGGGGGCCGGGGCGTTCGGTATCTTGGCGGTGTTGGAACGCCTCGCACCCGCGTACGCTTGGGCGAGCGCGACGGAGGTTGCCCAACCTGGGCAACTGACCGGAAACGTCATCGACCTCACCCTCGCTGAGACGCCGTTTAGCGTCGATAATCGAACCGGGGCGGCGATGACGATTAACGGCACGGTCCCGGGGCCGCTGGTCCGTTTGCGCGAAGGCGAAGAGGTCACGCTGCGGGTGACGAACCGGCTGAAGGAGATCGCTTCGATTCACTGGCACGGGGTGCTTGTTCCGCCCGATATGGACGGGGTGCCCGGCGTCAGCTTCGGAGGGATCAAGCCCGGCGCGACGTTCACTTATCGCTTTCCGCTCAAGCAGAGCGGGACCTACTGGTTTCACAGTCATTCGGGCGGACAGGAACAATTGGGCGTCTACGCGCCGATGATCATTGATCCGATCGAGCCTGACCCTGTCAAGTACGACCGCGAGCACGTGGTGGTCCTTTCGGATTGGAGTTTTATGTCGCCCATGACAATGATGGGCAGACTCAAGAAGCAGGCGGGCTACTTCAACTTCCAGAAACGAGCGATGCGCGAGTTTATCTCCGATGCGAAGAAAAACGGTTGGCGTACAACATTTGACGATTACCTGATGTGGGCGCGGATGCGGATGGATCCGACCGATCTTATTGACGTGACCGGTCACACCTATACCTACCTGATGAATGGACTCTCTCCCGCTGCCAATTGGACGGGGCTGTTTCGTCCCGGCGAGCGGGTGCGTTTGCGTTTTATCAACTCGGGGGCGGCGTCCATTCTCGATGTGCGTATTCCGGATTTGAAGATGACGGTGGTTCAGGCCGACGGTCAAAATGTGCAGCCCGTCGAAGTGGACGAATTCCGCATCTCGGCGGCGGAGACTTATGATGTGGTCGTCGAACCGAAGGAGGATCGCGCCTATACGATCTTCGCTGAGTCGAACGATCGCAGCGGTTACGCGCGCGGAACGCTTGCCACACGTACGGGGATGAGCGCCGCCGTCCCGAAGCGTCGGCCCCGGTCGCTTCTCACGATGGAAGACATGGGAATGAAGATGGAAGGGATGGACCACGGAAATATGAAGATGCAAGGGATGGAGCCCTCCGGTGACAGGGAGATGGGGAATATGCAGCATGGCGCAGACGACAGGCCGGAGATGCAGGACGGGCAGAGAATGGAAGGGATGCCGAACAGCCAAGGAGAGCATGACATGCAGGATATGCAGGATATGCGGGCGGAAGACCTACGTCGCTCTCAGATTCCCGGCAGTACGCCCGTCAAGCACGGTCCTGACACGCATGGCCCTGGCAACCAGGTCACCCCAGATTACACCCGCAGCCGACTCCATGAGCCCGGCGCCGGATTAGGAAGTGACGGGCGGCGGGTGTTGGTCTATACCGACCTGAAGAGTCTGAATTCCAACCCTGACCGGCGCGCGCCGGAGCGCGAGATTGAAATTCACATCACCGGGCATATGGAGCGGTTCCTCTGGTCGTTCGACGGCAAGAAGTATTCGGAAGCGAAGGAGCCGATTCATTTCCGCTATGGTGAGCGGCTCCGCTGGACGTTCGTCAACGACACTATGATGGAGCATCCGCTCCACTTGCACGGCATGTTCATGGAGTTGGAAAACGGCGCGGGCGACTACCTGCCGCGCAAGCACACGATCAACGTCAAGCCCGCCGAGCGCCTCTCGGTCGCCATCACCGCCGACGCGCCGGGGCGCTGGGCGTTTCACTGCCACCTCCTCTTTCATATGGAAGCGGGGATGTTCCGGGTTGTCGAGGTCTCGGATAAAACGCCGGAGGCGCGTCGGTGAGAGCATTTTTGCGAGTATCTATATTGATGGCTCTCGTTTTTTTGTCGGGCGCGGCAACCGCGTTCGCGCAAACCGTCCAGAACGGATCGGACGAACGGGAGCGGACAGAGTCGGACCTGTCGAAGCAAGCGGACTGGCCCAGTCCGGTCGATGATATGGAGCGGTTCACCTTTATTCTCGCCGACGTGCTCGAATACCGCCCGAAGGGGGATGAGAGCGACTTTCGGTGGGACATCGAGGGTTGGCACGGCGGCGACTACAACCGCCTCTGGTTTAAGAGCGAGGGGGAGCGCAACACCGCGTTCAAGGCCGACTACGATATCGATTTCCAACTCCTCTACGGACGCTTCGTCCGGCGGTACTACGATTTTCAGGCTGGCGCCCGCGCCGAGACACAGACCTTCAGGGGAAGCAGCGTGACGCGGGCGCATGCGGTCATCGGATTGGAAGGATTGATTCCTTATCGCTACGAGATCAAGTCTGCGCTCTTCATCAGTCAGAAGGGCGACGTGTCGGCCCGTTTCACGATTGAGAAAAATTATCTCGTGACTCAGCGGTTGATTCTCCAGCCGCGGTTTGAGACCAACGCCGCGGTTCAGAGAGTCGAAAAGTTCACCACAGGAAGAGGATTAAACAACATCGAGTTGGGACTCCGCTTGCGCTATGAAATTCGGCGCGAGTTCGCTCCTTACCTCGGCGTCTCGTTTGACCGGAGTTTCTTCGGCACAGCCGACCTCGTCCGGCAGGAAGGAGGCGACCCCCGCCAAGTCCGCTTCGTGGTGGGCGTGCGTATGTGGTTCTGAATTCTCCAGGAAAGAAAGGAGAGCATGAAGATATGAAGGTCCTCTTCACTCTGACCGGCGCATTCATGAAAAATGCCCCCTTTGGGGGGTTGTATGGTCCATCTGAATAGATGCAGAATAAGGCCATGATGCGGGAGAGGCCCAAGTGATCCGCCCCTCCGCGTTCGGCCGAACTGTCGGCGCAATGTCATGCAAGGAACAAGTGGGTGGGTGAATTGTCTTACCGCAAAGCGAACATACTCCTTGTACTGATCGTCTGGTTCTGGGTCTGGGGGATCTGCCCCTGGGATGCCTCTTCCTCCGCGGCCCAAATTGGGCAGGCCGCCCATGCGGCCCACGGCCATCACGACGCCGACGACACCCACCATGCCTCCAAAGGACCCGAGCATTCCTGCGCCGGCGCCGGCGTCTACAGCAGCAATCAGAATCTCCTGAAGATCGGCTGGTTTCAGCTCCATGCCGTGTTTTCCTACAACCTCACCCTGGAGGCGAATCCTGCGGCGCTGCCATTCCAGGCCGACGGCCTGCCGTCTTCCCTCCTTGAACGGACCGTCCTTCCAAAATTGATGACCGAATATTACCGGCTCTATTCCGTCTATCGAATCTGATCTCCCTCCACATCAAAGAAAGATGTTTCGTGGACATCTTTGAATGGGGAGGAGACGGTGTTCTATCGATTCGACGATCATCCCATTTCCGATCGATTCAGCAAAACAGATCGACTGAACCTCGGTTGTCAAGGTCTTTCAATATTTCAAGACAACCACGGCTGGAAGCCCACCTATCTTCAGCGCGTTGGCGGGAGGTCTCCGGAGAGGACGTCGGAAGGAAGCCGAACCGGCGATAGGGCGCGGCGATGGTGGTAATGATGGTTTTGTCGATAGCGCTCTGATCGGGGACGAAAAAAGAATTCGAAGGGGAGGGGCGGAAATGGACGCACAAACAATGGGGAAGGATAAGGGACAAAGGGGTCGGATGAACTGGAGTCTCATCGGGCCGGGGCTGTTGTTGGTCGCGGCGCTCTTTATTGTGGCGTCCTATCTCTACGATCAGAAATTCCATCGTACGGTTTTGGAGCACCATCCGGAAGCCCCGGATATTCCCGGAGGGAATCTCTCCAACGCGATACTGACCGCTTCCGATGAAGGGAAAGATTTTCTTCGCCTTTGGCAAACCAAGACCCGGAGATTGAAAGGAGCGCAATATGATATGGAAATTGTTTTAAACGACATCGAATTCTTCAAGGCCCTCTCCAAATTTGAGGGACGGGGGGAACAGGAAGAAGAAAAACTCTACAAGGCTTATCTCAGAAAATATGAGTTCGATGAGAAGCCGGTTTTTACCGTAACGATGCACTCCGCGACGGGACGGCTCTTTGATCTGAAACCGAATGACTGGATGACGCTCCACGTCAAGGAGGGAGAACACCCGCCCTATCACTGGGCTGAATCGAAGCGCTCCATCGATTATCACCGCGAAGCGGTCTTGACGTTTGAGGGAAGACATGGACATCCGATTGTTTCTCCGGAACTGAAGGAGGTAGAGCTGATCGTAAAGGATCCAGCCGGGAAATCGGAGGAGGTCCTTCAGTGGGGATTCGGTCAATGAACCGGGGAGCGCATCCAGGCG
>SCUR01000610.1 GCA_004297235.1 Candidatus Manganitrophaceae bacterium
GAGGAGATGTCGAGAGCGTCGGACGGAACACGACCACCAGCGTGGTCCAGGCCATTTTCCTGGTGATTGTTTTTGACGCGCTCTTCTCGATCCTGCTCAGCTGGTGGAAGCTGTAAGATGGCGGTGAGCCCTTTATCGCGCGCGCGCGAGCCGGTGGTGGAGGTGAGCCATCTCTCCACCCGCTTCGGCGACACCGTGGTTCACAAAGATGTCAGCCTCACCGTTTATCGGGGCGAGCTGTTCGGCGTGATCGGTGGCAGCGGCAGCGGAAAGACGACCCTCCTGCGGGAGATCATTCTGCTGCAGCGGCCCGACGCCGGATCGATCCGGCTCTTCGGTCAGGAGACGGCTGCGATGAGCGCCGCCGATCTCCTTCGCCTCCGGCGGCGCTGCGGGGTGCTGTTCCAGGAGGGGGCTCTTTTCAGTGCCTTGACCGTCATGGAAAATGCCGCCGTTCCGTTGAAGGAGCATACCGCGCTGAGCCGGCGGCTGATCGAGGAGCTGGCCCTGATTAAAATTGCGCTGACCGGCCTTCCTTCGGAGAGCGCGATCAAATATCCGAGCGAGCTCAGCAGCGGGATGCGGCGGCGGGCCGCCCTGGCCCGCGCCATAGCGCTCGATCCCGAGCTCCTCTTTCTCGACGAGCCGACCGCCGGTTTGGACCCGATCAGCGCCGGCGGCTTGGATGAGCTGATTCAGCGGCTGAAGGGATGGCTCGGTCTGACGATCGTGATGGTGACGCACGATCTCGACACCCTCTGGCGGGTGGCCGATCGGGTCGCGATGTTGGGAGAGGGGAGAATCGTCGGCATCGGGACGATGACCGAGCTCGCCCGCTCGAAAGAGCCTTTGATCCGCGCCTTTTTTCAGGGACGGCGCGGCCCGGTCAAGGAGCGAAGATGGAAGCAAAAGTGAACTACGCGCGGGTCGGCCTCTTTGTCGTTCTGCTCGGTGCGGCGCTCCTCGCGGTGATTCTCTGGCTCGGCAAGCGGGAATCGAGGAAGGCCTATGATCACTACGACGTTTATGTCCGAGAATCGGTCACCGGGTTGAGCGTCAGCGCCGCGGTGAAATATCTCGGGGTGGATGTCGGATACCTCAAGGAGATGGTCGTCGATCCGGAGAATCCCCGGCAGCTGCGGCTAACCCTCTCTGTCTCTCATGATACCTTGGTAACAGAAGAGACCGTCGCCTTCCTTGAGTTTCAAGGCTTGACCGGGGTGGCGGTGGTGAATCTCTCCGGGGGCAGCCGGGACGCGCCTCCGCTGACCGCCCGACCGGGGGAGCGCTATCCGGTGATTAAAAATGTTCCTTCTCTTTATGCCCGTCTGGATCAGGCGATTTATCGTGTTCTGAACGATCAGTCGCTTCCACAGCTGATCGACAATCTAAACAGCCTCGCCCTGAACACCCGGTCGCTGACCGATGGGGAGAATCAGGCTGCGCTCAGGCAGCTGCTGACCGAAACGGCGAAGATCGCCGGGAATCTGGACCGAATAACAAGGAGGGTCGATGCGCAACTCCCGATGCTCCTCGGGCATCTTGAAGAGAGCAGCCGCGCGCTGCGAGAGATGTCGATCAAGGGGGTGGAGACCACCGCCCTGTTGGAGAGTCTGATCCGCCGCAACCGCGCTGGTCTCGAGGAATTTACCGGCCAGACGTTGGCGGAAGCCGGCCTTCTGATCACCGAGCTCAGAGAGCTGACCGCGACGTCGAAGCGGCTGGCGGTGCAGCTGGAACGGGAGCCGAATGCGCTGATCTTCGGAAAGGGCGGGCGTCCGCGGGGACCGGGAGAATAAATTGAATTCCGATTTAATTGAATGGTTGGGGCGGCGCCTCCTCTTTTTTTTCATGACGGTGGTCGCGGCCGCCTGTGCCTTCCCCGGACAGACGAAAAAGGAGATGATCCACACCTATGTTCTCAATCCGGAGGGGGCGCCGGCGGAGGGACGAGGAGGGCCGGGGAAGGGGGCGAGCTCCGTCTTGCTCGTGAACCTTCCCCAGGCGCAATCCGGTTTTGATACGGAGCGGATTGCCTATCTAAAACGTTCCCACGAGGTCAGTTATTACGCCGCCAGCGAATGGACCGATCCCCCCGCTCGAATGTTGGCCCCGCTGCTGGTTCAGGCGCTCGAGCGGAGCCATGTCTGGCGGACGGTGGTTCAAATGCCGAGCGCGGTTCGGGGCGACTACCGGCTCGATTCGGATCATCTTACCCTGGCTCAGGAATTTTTTGAGCGTCCCAGCCGTGTCCGCCTGACGCTGCGCACCCAACTAATCGACCTGCAGCACGCGCGCCCCGTCGGCACGAAGGCCTTCGAGATCTTGGAAGAGGCGCCGAGCGAAGATGCCTATGGCGGGGTGATCGCCGCCAACCGGGCGGTCGCGAAATTGCTGGAGGAGGTGGCGGTCTGGGTGAGAGATTGTACGGAAGCGGACCCGCGCGGCGCCTGCTGAGAGGTGAGCGTAAGAGAAAACAAACGCAGATTCGCCGTCCCCCCTGATTAAAAAGGCCATTCAAACCGATCGGTAGTGGGCCAGTTTGAATTTGTCATTCCCGAATGTTTAATCGGGAATCCAGTGAATTAGGTCTAAGGGCTCTGGATTCCCGCTTTCGCGGGAATGACGGCCCAAAATA
>SCUR01000611.1 GCA_004297235.1 Candidatus Manganitrophaceae bacterium
GCTCTTCCGATCTGATAACCGGTCAAGGAGAAGAACCACTTCATTCCGTCTCTAAAACGCAACAGCCGCGCGCCGCCCGATTGCGGGGTGATCACCGCCCCCTTCAACGACGGGCTGGTGTCATTGGTAAAGGTGCCGTCGGGGTTTCTCGAGAAAGGGGAGCGACTGTCGTTGCCTTGGATGAGGATCAATGCATCAGGCGATCCGCCATAGAGAATCAGCCGGTGGTTGTAGCTGTGGCCGGTCCCCGGACCGAAGGGGCGGTCAGTTTGGACCAACACCTGGCGGCGGGAGGTGTAGTACCGTGTAAAGACAACCGGAATCGGGCCGGGCAAAACCATGTCGGTCTTTTCCATCTCAAACATCCCGGTGGCAAGGTTGACCGGATCATTGGCTTCAACACTCTCATCCGGGGTCTGTTTATTGTCCTCGACCGGGACGACCACGACGGGGAAGGTGGCACCGCAGCAGAACTTCGGGATTCCAACGCCGGGATCGGAGACGATCTGGCGCGCGTCGGAGGAGACGGTCCCCTTGCCGAACGTCTTCCACTGATGCGAGTTCGGGTCTGGGTGGGGCTCCTCGTCATAGTAGTAGAGATCGAACTGGGTGCCGGGGGGAAGATTGGCTTCGTTCGGGTACTTCACCGGAATCGGCTGGCTCGGGGTTCCCCCGCCCGGCTTGAAGAAATGGAACATGTAAACTGTCATCACCGCCTGCCCTGGGGAGAGGGAAGGGGGCGGCAGCGGCAGCCGGTCGATCGGAACCGCCGTCACAGAAACCTTTGTGTTCGGCTGGCCGTCCCACCCGATGATTTGCACCCCGGCCGGAATACGAAGCTCAAAGTGAGGAATATCGGGATCGGTGACGATCACCTCTTGGCTCGAATTCAACAGCGTCACATGCGTCGTGTCGATCTCATGCAGATAGATCGGATAGGGAGGCCGGTTGCTGACCCCCTCCTGCAGATGGACCTGGACCGGCAGATCAATCGGATAGGCAACGGTGTCGGTCGCCGCCGGCGTGCCATCGATGAGGAGAACCTGATCGCCCGCCGGGATATTCGAGAAGAAGAAATTCCCCGCCGCATCGGTGAGGACCGAATTCGTCTCATGCTTCACCTGGACGTTTTCGAGCGGGCGTCCCGTTTTGGAGGAGAAAACCTGGCCGGAGAGGGTCGTCATCCCCGCCGCCGTGACCTGCAGGGTAAAGCTTGCCTCCCGAATGAGGATCTGGTCGTCAATCTCGGCCTGACCGCGCACCGTGATCGGATAGGCCCCCACCGCCAGCGTCGAGGGAGCAAAAAGATTCAGATAAGACGGTTGGGCCAAGCTCCCGACTGACGGGGAGAAAGAGCCGACCACACCGGTCGGAAGTGGGGTTGTTGAGAGTGCAACCCATCCCTCGAATGGGGCCGTCCCCGCGCCGGAGAACTGAATGCTCACCGCCACCTGTTCCCCCTGGACCACGCTGACCACCTGCGGCGCCGCCGCCATCGAGAAATCTTCCGACAAGGTCACCGTGAACGGCGCGCTCGAGGCACTCCCGGCGGGGGTCGTCACCGTGATCAGTCCGGTCGTCGCCCCCTGTGGGACCGTCGTCGTTATCTGCGTGGCGGTCGCCGCGGTGACGATCGCCGCCGTGCCGTTGAAGGAGAGCGCGTTGTTGGACGGAATCGGATCAAAGTGTAATCCGGCAATCGTGACCGCCGAGCCGATCGGTCCGCTCGCCGGCGAGATCGATGAGATCACCGGAAGCGGCGGCCTTGCGTCGAGGACCATTTCGTCGGGGAGACTGTCGGCCTCCCCGTCATTCACCACCAGATGGATCAGATAGATCCCCGGCAGATCGGGGGTCAATGTCGGCGTCGATGTCGTCGGCCCGACCAGGGCGGCGGCGCTTCCGCTCGGAGCGGAGAAGATCGTCCAGGCATAGGTGAGGGAATCGTTGTTGGCGTCATGGCTGCCGTTCCCATTGAGTCGAACCGGATCGCCGACGCGGGCCGATTGGTCGGCTCCCGCGTCAGCCACCGGCGGATCGTTGACGGAGATCACGACGAGCGAGTCGGGAGGGCTGTCGGCCAGGCCGTCGTTGACGATGAGGCGGATGACGTAATCCCCCGATCGGTCGGCGGTGAAGGTCGGCGAGATGGTCGCCGGATTCGTCAGCGTCGCGCCGCTTCCGGCGGGGATGGAGACGAAGCTCCAGGTATAGGTCAAAGCATCGCCGTCGGGATCAAACGAACCCGACCCGTCGAGGGTAACGACGTTCCCCTTTTGAACCGTCTGGTCGGGCCCCGCGTTCGCCGTCGGGGCGGCGTTGGGGATGGCGGCGACGACCACCACGATATCGACGGCGCTCTGGACAATGCCGTCGGAGACGATCAGTTGAATGACATACTCCCCGGAGAGATCGGCCGTGAAGGTCGGAGAGCCGGTTGTCGCATTGGCCAATACCGCCGCGCTCCCGGTCGGCAGAGAGACGAACCGCCAGTCGTACGTGAGAGGGTCGCCGTCGGGATCGGACGAGCCGCTGCCATCCAACGTCACCAGGCTCCCCGTCGCCACGCTCTGGTCCGGCCCTGCATGGGCGACCGGCGGATTGTTCGGAGGGGCCGCGGTCACTACTACCTCATCGGGGGGGCTGTCGGCCTGGCCATCGTTGACGATCAGGCCGATCGTATAGACGCCGGGCAGATCGGCGGTAAAGGTCGGACGGACGGCGGCGGGGTCGGAAAGAGCGGCGGCGCTTCCTTCCGGACGGCGGATGAACTCCCAATGATAGGTGATCAAATTTCCGTCCGGATCAAACGAGGTGCTCCCGTCGAGCGTGACCAAGGCGCCGGCGGTCACCTGCTGATCGGGTCCGGCGTTCGCCGTCGGCGGGGTGTTCGGCCGGGTTGCCGTGATGACCACCTCGTCGGCGGGGCTATTGAGCATTCCGTCATTCACGACCAGACTGATCCGGTAGGTTCCATCGAGATCGGCGGTGAACGTCGGCCGGACGGCGCCGGAAGCGCTCAGGGCGGCGGTGCTCCCCGCCGGTTTTTCCGTCATTGTCCACTGATAGGTCAGCATCCCTGCGTCGGGATCGGAAGAGAGGCTTCCGTCGAGGGTGACCAGACTCCCGGTGACGACATTCTGATCCGGCCCGGCGTTGGCAACCGGCGGACGATTCGCACTGATGCCTGAGACCGTAATGGTGATGTAGCTCCCTACGGCACTGTCGAGCCGGACCTCTAAGGTATTCGAGGCGAAGAGGGTCACGGTCTTCTCGATGATCCCGATTGTCCTTGAGAACTCCTGTGGCGAAACCACCTCCACGCCGTTGATCAACACCCGTCCACTGGAGACGGCATCTTCGATGGCGACCCGATTCGAAGTGGTATTCGGGTTGCCGTTGACGATATGGAGGGTATACGGCGCCACGACCTGGGCGGGGACGGTCATTGTTCGTGTATAAACGTTGGTCGGCCCGGAGGTGCGAGTGAACTGTTCGGGGCCGAAGAGGGTTTGAGATGCGTTTTGGGCAATTCCGGAGAGCGGGAGAGAAGCGAAGAGGATCAGAGCAACGATCAAAGTGAGGGAAAGCCGGGCCGCCTTCATCCATCTCCTGACGAAAACCGGAACCCGACTGAAGTTCCAGAAGGGTATATTCCAAGTTAAGATGCAGCTTGCCCGGCTACTTTATCAAAATCGGTTTGATTGTCAAGTTGAAAATTTAGCGAATATTCAGCAGCAAGAAACAGAGAGGCAGAAGAGCCTAAAACTAATCTCTATAACAATTGGGAGGAAGCCTCCCGCCTTTTAAAGCTGGGTAAAACCGTGCTCTGAGTCCTGCTGTATCGTGGATTCGAAGTAAAGCGTAAACACGCCCCCTCCTTACGATACTCAATTAACCTGAGGCCACCCTCCCTTGTTGAATACGCCCACATAATGCTCCGCCCCATCGTCAATGCTAAGAATTTCATTTGCTCTCCTTCCTCGCGTCCATTTGGGAGAGATCCGCCTGTTTTCTTGTCTTGATAAACGTTTCGGCCCCTTTCTCGATCCGACGCACCATATGATCGTATTTGAGTGTGGTGTTCATCGATCGGTGGCGCATCATGTCCCGAACCGCCTTCAGATCCGCCCCATTCTTCAGCGCTTCCGTCGCCGCCGTATGCCGCAATGAGTAGGCGGTCAGCCGTTTGCGTTTGATCCCCGCCTTCTTCAAATAATAAGTGACAATGCCCCGGATCCCCCGGACAGAGAGCCGCGCCCCCTTCTTCGGCCTCTCGGAAATGAACAGCGGGGCCTTCGGGGCCACGATTCCACGCATTTCGATATACCGATCCAGCGCCGGCACCAGCTCCGGAACGATCACAACGAAACTGTCCGCCTCCTCCCGCCCCTTCCCATGAAGATAGAGCAGGCCTCCATCTCCCTTTTTGACGTAATCCTCGATATTCGCCCGGTGCAGCTCGATCAGACGGGTCGCCGCCCGCCAGATCAACGACACGAGCAGGTAATCCCTCAGATCCATAAAGCTTGTAATCTGAATTTGATTCAGCAGCCGATCGATCTCCTCTTCATCCAGCGCCTCCCGCCGGTACTCGGCCGACAGCTTCGGCATCGGGATCTTCCGTGTCGGATCGGCCGGGAGGATTCCCTCCTCCACCGCCCAGGCTGAAAAGGAGCGCAAGACCGAAAGCTGGCGTTGAATATACGCCGCCGATCGGCGATTGAGATAAAGATTCCGGACATACTGTTTGACCAAAAGTTCGTTCAGCGCCGGCCGTCCACGATCGGCGCGGTAGGTCTCGAATTGGGTCAACGCATGACGGTAGGTCTCGGCCGTCGCCTCCGCCCAGTCCATCTCATGGGCCAGGAGGAAGCCGGTAACATACGGCTTAAGCTCGACCCCCTCTTTGACTTGATTCGCGTCGAGCAGTACTCCTAAAGAATTTTCCCCTTGAGCCATAATCACTCCCCTGAAATCTTTTCAGGATTTTTCTCCCTCTTTCCGGTGCCAGAGAGACTCAGAGATCCGATATATATAGAGGAGCCGGAGCGATCATCGGCATGGAAGGGGGTCCCCCTTTTTTCCCCGGTCCTGACCGATGTCGATCAGGTAAGGCTCCGTCGCTTCCTGGGTTTGTTCTTTGGACTTCCCTTTCTTGCTCAATGACCTTCAAAACATGAAAACCGCTCTCTTTCCAGCCAAAATACCTTATGGGGGGATGGAGGTCAAGGGAAAACTTCCTGGAATGGGCATTCCAGGCAATGTCAGCTTGATTTTCCTTTTTAAGGCAGATACAATACGAGGGTCAAATTTTGACCGATCGAAAAGGAAGTCTGAAAAGATTCCGTTCGGAGCAGCCATGTCTTCCATCGACGAGATCTCTCCCCTACTCTCTACCCTTCGGCCGACGGCGCAGAGTCTGCTCATCCAGCTCTTAACACACTCGGTTCACGACGAAGTCACCGTCTCTCAGGCCGATCTGGCCGCCTGGTCCGGCATTAAAAGCAGGAATACGATCCGCTCCGCGATCAAAGAGCTCGTCGATCAGGGTTGGGTAAAGAAGATCGGAAGAGCA
>SCUR01000612.1 GCA_004297235.1 Candidatus Manganitrophaceae bacterium
TGATGTTGTTGACGCTCCAGACCAGGGACGGATCGGCCGAACCAGTAAGGGTGGCGGTAAAGCGCTGCGTTTTTCCGACGAGGATCGAGAGGGTGGTGGGGCTGATCGAGAGGGTCGGCCGGCTCACCGGGGTCATCTGAATAGCGAGCGTCGTGGAAACGCCGGCGGTCAGGTCGGCGCTGCCCTCTCCCTGAAAGAGGACGGTCCCGGTCTCATCAAGCGCTTGGACCGTGAAGATTCGAGCCCGGCCGGCGGGGACCTCCAGCGTCAGGGTGACCTCCTGACCGGGAGAGACCGCCACGCGCGTCGATGTGAGCTGCGCTCCGTTGGCGTCGGCGACGTTCACGTTGATGGCGGCGATCAGAGAAGGGGCCGGTGCGAGCGACTTCGCCCGGTCCGGCATCGAGACCTTCTGCACGGCCGGCGGAACCTTGATCGTCAGCCCGACTCGCGCCATCGCAGGCGAAGACTCGCCTCCCCCGCCGCCGCAGGCGGTCAGAAAAAGAGAGAGAAGTAGGAGTGAGAGAAGGGTCTGCCCGAGCAAAATTATTTTGGCCGTTCGCTTTTTCATGGTAATCGATCCTGAGCTTGATCAGGCGTTATTCTCCTTTGGCGAAGAAAACGTCAAAGAGTTGATTCTGTCCGAGCCTCCCATCGCTCCAGATTGCGAAGGCGCGGCCCGCGCTGTCCACTGTAAGAGAGGGATAGAATCTACTAACAAATGTCGTGGCACCTTCGTTGATCTGAGAGAAGGTGAAGGTGGCCCCATCGTCGGTGCTCTTTGCAAGGAAGATCGCATTTCCATTCAAGACGTTTTCTTCAAAGGCGATATAAATTCCTCCTAGACCGTCTGTGGCGATGCTTGGTTGGTTTTGCCTCGGTCTTGAAATATCTTGGGCTGATCCGATAATTTTTTCGGCTTGGAATTCTAACCCGGCCGTGCCGAGCTTTCCTTCGTTAAAGGCAATGATCGTGCAGCCGTCGTTGCATTCATCTCGTTCCCAGGCGACGTAAACAATCCCTTGAGGAGCCGCGGCCAGCGTCGGACGGTAGCCTCCCGTCGAAAAGTTCGGATCAGTCTCATTTACTTGAGTTCCTGGCAAGAAAGAGCTTCCTCCGTCTAAAGAAACGGTAGCAACGATGTTATGAAAAAAAGTATTTTGAGACGTACCGGAAAATTCCCAAGCTAAAAAGACTTCATCGTTATCGCTAATGGAAAGAGCCGGGAGCGTCTCCTCGAAAGGGCCCACTTCTAGCGTCAAGTCTTTCGGTGACGTATCGATTTGGTTCCCGCTCTTATCGATTCGTTGAAGTAGGATATCGTATAGGCTTCTTCCCTGATTGGCCGACCAGGCGACGTAGATGGTCCCTTGCGATGAGACTGCAACGGTCGGATCTTGAGGGCTGGTGCCAAGCATGGTCACATTGATCGATTTAAAAACATTCTCAGAGGGAGGACGAACGACCAATCGAATGACCGGTGCGGGGGTGTTGCAGAATGCGGGACACTCTACAAAAGCAACATAGATTGAGCCATCGGGTCCGACCGCAATCGCCGGTTCCGTCTGTGAATTATCCTGCCCGGCAACGGGGGCCGGAGTTGTCCATGCGATTCCATCTGCGCTCTCGGAGAAGAGGACGAGATTTTTTTCCTGTTGGTTCACGAATTGCTGCCAGACCGTATAGACGTGGCCTTTATAAAATGCAATGCTTCGTTGTCCGCTCGATTGGGTCGAAATAGACTCGGGAGAAGGAGTTACCCGTCTGTTCTGATCAAATGTCAGACGCGA
This sequence comes from Candidatus Manganitrophaceae bacterium, assembly GCA_004297235.1. GTDB lineage: Bacteria > Nitrospirota > Nitrospiria > SBBL01 > Manganitrophaceae > Manganitrophus. The sequence continues at coordinate 1,791 of SCUR01000612.1, forward strand.
TCCTGTTGTTAATGTCACCGTGGCGGAGTCCCGATCTGTGGGCGCGGCGCTGTTGATCGCCGTCACCGTGACCGGAATCGGGTTTCCGATCGGTGTGCTGCCGTCGGTCAGAATCGTTGCCGGCGGGGAATAATCGCCGTCCGTGGCGATGCGGCCGACCTGTTCGGGATCGTTCCCGACCGTGCTGGTCACTTCAAATTGAACCTGCGAGGGATCGGCGCCGGTGACTGAAAATCTCTGGGACCCATCCTTGGGAACCACCGCCGTGTGCGGCGAGATCTGAATCGTCGGACCGGGTGTGATATCCAGCGACACCATCTCGATCGTCAGATTTACCGAGGCGCCCGGGACGAGATCGGCCGTCTGCTCGCCGCTATAGCGGGGCGCGCCTTCCGTGTCGAACGCCGTCACGAGAAAACGCCGGGCCGGGCCGGGCGGGACGTCCAATTGCACGACCGCCTCCTGATCCGAATTGACCGGAACTTGGGTGGAGATCGGCGTCATCTCCGGGCCGGTCACATCTACCCGCACCGAAGTGATCCCGACAGGGGCCGGGGCGGAGGCGGTTTTCGCCGCCCCCGGTTTGGAAGCGGCGGGCTTCAGGGTGAGGTGAACCGAGGCGGGGCCGCTCTGCTCGCTGCCTTGGCAGGCGGCGAAGAACAAGACAAGCGCCGCCATCATTGAGAACAACCCGATCTGCTTCCGAATCGATACGCCTAATCTCATCTTTTAATCCTGTCCTTGTAGGGGCGCACCGGTGTGCGCTCTTTTTATTTTATGAACGGTCGGAGCGGAGCCGACCTAAAACTGCACCTGAATCTGCACCGGCACCGTGGCCGGAGGAGGGGCCGGCGGCGCCGCCGGCGGGGTTAAAATTCCGATCGACGGCGACATCGCCTGATGACCGGGGGCCGGTTCCGGAAGCGAGGGGGCGGCGAAGATCGTTCCGGCGGAAAGGATCGCCGTTCCGCCGTCTCCGATCGCCTCGGCCCCGGAAATCATCGCGGTGAGATCGAGCGGGAAGAGCGGGGTGTCGAGGAGCGCTTTGCGGGCGAGGTCGAACTCGGGATCTTCTTCCACCGCCAGGAAGAAGGAGCGGGAAGCCTCGCGGTATTTGCTTTGGTCGAGATATTCGAGTCCCTGAGAGTAGAGACGGAACGCCTTAAAGTTCCGGGTATGGATCGTCCCGACCGCTTCCTTGGTCTGGCTGTCGAGGCTCTCCGGACAGTGGCCGATCCCGCAGAGGATTTTGAAGACCAGCTCCTTCTCCAGTTGGTAGAAGGTCGGCAACGCGCCGTGGACCTCCGAATTCGTCAGCGACTTTCCGCTCTCGGTCTGCGTGACGGCGGCGTCGAGGCGGATCTTCTCCTGATCGAGATCGAGAAAGCTGCCGGTGGTGATCTTCCCGGCGCCGAGGAGCTTTCCGACGCGAGGGGCGCTCTTGGCATCGACCAGCCCCGATTGCGACAGCTTCAATTCGTCCATCAACGCTTTGAGCTGGATCCGCTCGACCACCTTCAATGTCTTGACCTTGGAGAGATCGGTGATGATCATCTCGGCCAGCCCCTTCGAAAGAGGGCCATACGTTTGCTGTCCCAAATTCTGGAAGGGGGAGACGGCGATTGCCTTGGCGTCGATCTTTCCGGAAATCTGCTTCTCCTGCTGGAGAATCTCTTGCGCCGTCCGCTTGGCCTCTTCTTGCAGCAGAAGGGTCAAGTACTTCGAGACCTCCCGGCTTCCTTCGCTTCCCGGATCGAGCCGGACATACTGTTTCCAGGCGGTGATCGCCTTGGATTGGTCTCCGGTCCGAAGATAGCTGAGACCGAGGTAGAGCGCCTCCTGCGAATCGGGGTCGGTTTTCCCTCCCAGCGTTTTGATGATCTCGGCGTATTCGCCTTCTTGGTAGAGGCGCTTGACCGCGGAGTCCGGCCGGGCGAGCGCTTCCGCTCTTCCAGTCATCGGCGTCAAAAGAACGAAAAGCACAAACAAAGTCAGGTGTCGTTTCATTGCAGTTCCTTTAGTAGGAGGTTCTCCATCCGCTCCCGCGCTTCGTGATGCCGGGGATCAATGGCGAGGGCCTTTTGATACATCTCCAAGGCCTTCTGGTTGTTGTTGGATTGCTCAAGGGCGAGCCCTTGCAAAAAGAAATCTTGGCCGGTTTTGGTCGCCCCCATGGGGAGGCCGGCTTTGGCGGTCAATTGCTCGGCCATCTGTTTCGAAAAACTCTTTTCCAGAAGCGTCCGCTCGGCGACGCCTCCTTCGAGGGAACTTCCCTCGGCGATCCCTCTTTCGACCTCCACGATTCGCCCGTCGATCCGAAGGCCGCCCGCCAAGGAGGTATATCCTCCCATGATCAGGTACTGGGCTCCGAGCAATTTTCCGAGACGAAGCTGGCCTTCCCGGTCGGCGATATCGAGGCTGGTGAGGGAGAGCTCTTCCAGAACCTTTTGAAGCGATTCCCGATCGATGAGCCGCAGATCGGGGCGGCCTGCGAGCTGTTCCGAGATCCGGTCGGCGAGGGTGCGGCCGAGCCCTTGCGTGGAGACGGGCTGCCCGATCCCGTGGTCTTCGAATTCCAGCACCGCCACCGTCAGCACCTTCCGTTCGGGCGCGAGGCCGGCCCGGGGGGCCGCGACCGGCGCCGCCGCGCAGGCGGCGAGAAGCAGGAGGAGGGGGAGGAAGAGATCAAAACGCCGAATCATTGCCGCCCATTTCCTCCAATACTTTCTGATCCTTCAGGACGGCCGATTTATGCTCCGTCAGCTTTCCGTAGGAGAGACCTTCTTCCACCTCGACGATCTCGAGAAGACCGACCCGCTTTTTCTTATGGCCGATCGTTTTGCCGTCGACGACGATCGGCTCCCCCTCGTCGATGATCTTCAATTTCGTCCCCGGCTTGATCCCATGGCGGGCTCCGAGGTTGACGATCACCTGATCGCCCTCTTCAATCGAAGCGATTTTCCCCTTGAGCGGATATTGCTCCTTGATTTTCCGGCCGATCTCCTGCGCCGTTTGATCGGCCAGAGAGAGGAGATTCTTCCGGGGGCCCATCTCGTCGGCATAGGTGATCTTGATCGCCGAGGTTTCGGGATCGATCAGCCGGAGGCTGAGCCGGATCCCTTCAGGGATCTGCACCAGGCTCCCGGTGACGATCAATCGGGCGGAGAGGATCTTTCCAAGCTTCAGGGCGGTGTCGGGATCGGCCAGCTCGGAGGAGCCGAGCTTCAATTCGGCCAGGAGCTTGTCGAGGATCTCCCGCTCCACCACCGAGATCCGCCCGGCGGCGGAGAGCTGCTGGGTCATCTCGGCCTGAAGGACTTCCGTCATCCCTTCGCGCAGCAGCCCGCCCCCCATCAGCTTGAAGCCGAGGAAGGCGACCGTCATCGGCTTCGAGGACCAGGAATCGGCCGCCGGCGCCTCCGAGACTTTCCCTTTCTGAAACCGGTCGGCCAGGTCGGCGACCAGGGTATCGATCCGCTTCTGCCGCTCCATGTCTTCCTTGAAGGCGAGATGCTGCTCGATCCGCTTCATCAGATGTTTGGCGACTTCGTCTTCCGGATCGGCGCTCAAGGCCTGCTCATAGAGCGCCAGCGCTTTTTTCGGCTGGCCCTGCTTTTCATAAAGAACGCCGCGGTTGGAGAGGATCTCGGGGGAGTAGGGGTTGTGGACGACCGCTTCCTGGTACATCTTTTCGGCCATCGTATATTGTCCCTGCTCCGAGTAGATCCGGCCGGCGTTGTTGTAGGCGGTCGCCCGCTGCCAGTCGGTGGAGAGCTTCCCCTCGGTGGCGCGGGTGTATTCCGTCAGCGCCTCCTGCTGCTTCCCTTGTCCGGCGAGGACATTTCCTTTCACCAGATGGACCAGCCCGTTGCTCGGATCTTCTTTCTCTACCTCCTGCGCGATGGAGATCGCCTTGTCGGACTCTCCCTTCTGAAGATGGACTTCGGCGAGCCCTTCTTTCCCGATGATCGCTTCGGGCGATTTCAATTGGGCGATCTTGGAGAACTCGGTCTCGGCGCGGTCGAGCTTCCCTTCTTTCAAATAGACATGTCCCAGGCCGGCCGCCGCCTGCGCATCTTTCGGATTCGACTTCAGGGCCGATTCGAACAGCGCCTTGGCGAGGGTGGTCTTCTTCAGCTGAAGTCCCCGCTGGGCCACGGTGGTGATGAACCGGGTGGAAGAAGGGCCTCCTCCCTCCAGCACATCAGTGATCCGACTGCCCGGGCCGAGGATATAGGTGGTCGGGAGGATCACCTTCACTTGATAGGCGTCGAAAACTTTTCCGTCGTCCCGCACCACCGGGAAGGGGAGGGGATGCTGTTTCAGATAGGGATCGAGCGCTTTGGCGGCATCTTGCGTGACGGCGAGGATCGCCACCCCCTCTTTCTGATACTGCTCGTGGAGGCCCTTGAGGTAGTCGAGCCCTTCCCGCGCCGGTTTGGAATCGAGCTTGAAGAAGTAAACCAGGACCATCGGCTTTTTCTTGGCCGATTCCAACTCGGTGAAGCCCGGCGCGGTCTCCCCCTTTTTCAGGGCGGCCGAGGCGGTCTCCGTCATTCCGATGATAAAGAGGAAGAGGGCCGCCATCCCCCAGATGATCGTTCGATTCATTCTCTTCATGGTGCGCTCTCCTCTTCTGTTAATTTCAAATTGAGCGGAACCGTTTCCCCGGAAGCGACGCTGATCGTTGCTTCCAGCGGGTGATGTCCCTTCATTTTGGCGACCAGCTCATGCGAGCCGGCCGGAAGATCGAGCCTCAGCGGCGTGGGCCCTTTCGGCTCGCCGTTGATCGAGATCTCCGCCCCGGTCGGGGTGGAGGTCAGGTCGACCTTCCCCATCGGGACCGGGGCGACCGTCTTGGTCTCGCTCGTTGGAGCGACCGTCGGCTCCGTGCGCGGTTTGAAGCTCCACCAGCCGAGGATCGCCGCCGCTGCGACGGCGACCGGAATCCAGGCCCAACGCCGGCGCTGGGCCGCCGGCGTTGGGGGGATCTCGTCTTGGCTTCCGGAAAGCGCCAAGGTGGGACGCTCTTCTCCCACAGGTCGTGCCGGCTCCCGGTGCGAGCTCACGGAGGAGAGCGCATCGGCCATTTCGGCGCCGGATTGGAACCGCTGACCCGGCTCCTTCTCCAGCGCCTTCATGACGAGATCACTAAGCGGTTTTGGAATATCGGGGGAGAGAGTCGCCGGCGGCGCGGGTGTTTTGCTCAACACCTGGTGCATGATGGCGGCGACGTTCTCTCCGGGAAACGGTTTCTGTCGGGTCAGAAGCTCATAGAGGAGAGCGCCGACGGAGAAAAGATCGGATCGTCCATCGACCTTCTCTCCCTTGCACTGCTCCGGAGACATATACTGCGGGGTGCCGAGAAGGTGATCGGTTTGGGTCTGCCCCCCTTCGTCGAGCCGTGCAATCCCGAAGTCTGTTACTTTAATCGTGCCCAACTCCGATGTCAAAAGAATATTCCCCGGTTTGATGTCCCGGTGGATGACCCCTTTGGAATGGGCAAAGTCGAGGGCGCGGCAGATGTCGATTCCGATCCGGGTGACCTGATCGATCGAGAGGGGTGTTCCTTTTTTGAGAAGCTGGCCGAGCGAGGTCCCTTCGACATATTCCATGACGATGTAAGCGGTGCGGGTGGCGGCGTCCTCTCCTGCGTCGAAAATGGTGACGATGTTCGGGTGGATCAGCCGTCCCAAAGCGAGGATCTCCTGCTGGAACCGCTTGCGGGTCTCCTCCGATGCTTCGAAAAGCTCGGGACGCAGGCACTTGAGGGCGACCTGCCGATGGATCTTGGCGTCGCTGCCGAGATAGACGATCCCCATCGCCCCGCGGCCGATTTCGAGCAAAATTTCATATCTTCCGAGTGATTTCATTTTGAATTCCTAAATGACGTGAGGCGGTAGGCGTTAGGGGTAAAGGATTTAAAGTTTTTGACTTCACCCCTCACGCCTCACGTTACCTTCCTTGTCGCCTCACGGCCTCTAACGCCTCCCGTTATTTCTTCCCTTCGATCGCCCCCAGCCATTGGCTGACTTGGACCGCTTCCGGCGAGGCCGGTTTCAACTCTAAATACTTCCGGTAGTGGAACGCCGCCTTTTGGGGGTTGCGCAGGATGCTATCATAAAAGGTGCCGACATTGTAATGGGCATCTGCATATTTCGGATTGATCTCCAGCGCCTTCTGATACGCCTGCTCCGCCTTCTTCATCTCCTTCATCCGCCGGTAGACTTCGCCGAGGTTGTTGTAGGCCTTCGCCGATTGCGGCCAGAACCGAGTGCTCTGCATCAGCAGATCGGAGGCGTCGGCGTGCCGCTTCGCCTCGGCCAAGAGGGTCCCCATCTGGAAGAAGGTCTCTCCGAGAAAGCGTCTGACCTCCCGGCCGGGAACGGCGAAGGCGATTCCGCGCGCCTCCGGGAGCATTCCCAAGACGACGCCGACCACCTCTCCTTGCTTATTCAGGAGCGGCCCGCCGCTGCTGCCGGGGTTGATCGCCACGTCGGTCTGAAGCACCGGACGATCCCCGAGCGTCCGCTCCGGCGCGCTGATGATTCCTTGTGACGCGGAGTGGTTCAGGCCGAAGGGGCAGCCGACGGCGAGGACCGACTCGCCGACCTTGGCGGTGTTGGCCGAGACGAACGAAAGCGGCTCCACCCCCTGATACGAGATCTGAAGCAGCGCCAGATCGAGCGCGCCGCTCACCGAGAGAACCGAGGCGGCGTAGACCGAGCCGTCTTGGAATTGCACTTCGAGCCGCGTCGCCTGGTTCGCCTCATGCCCGCTTGCCAGGATGTAGCCGGGTCCGACGACGAAGCCGCTCCCTTCGACCTTTCCCTGATTCGTCTCGCCATGGACGCAGACGACCTGCGGGAAGGAGACGGCCGATGCGCCGGAAGGGACGTTTCGCGATGATGAAACGGAGGGGACGGGGAGGGGGGGAAGCGCGGCGACGGCCGGCGCCGGTAAGGCCGGGGCCATCATCTCTCCGGTCAGGTGGATGTCCCCTTGACCTTCTTCCTCCGGAACCCCTTTTCCCTGAGCCAGCTTGTCGGTGGGGCTTTCGGTCAGCTCCGCCAGCCGGGTCTGCGCCCGGGCGGCGAGGGGATGGGTCGGGGCGAGGCTGAGGAATTTCCGATAGTGAAAGATCGCCTGAACGTTGTTCGCCTTCTCGTACGAGTAGAGGTTGCCGAGATTGTAGTGGGCTTTGAAGTGGTTCGGGTCGATCCGGACGATGTCGCGATAGGTCTGGATCGCCTCCTCGGTTTTATTCTGTTTCTGGAGGATGACCCCTTTCCGGAAAAGCGCCTCGGTGTTCTGCGAATCGAGCTTCAAGGCGGCGTCGAGGTGCTTCACGGCGTCATCGTATCGATTCTGATCGTAGGCGATCAGCCCTTCTTCCAGATGGGTCGGCCCGACGGCGTCGGGGCGAATCTGATGACTGCAGGCCGGCAACAGCGCCAGCAGGGTCCAGAGGCCGAAGATCATTTTTTTCGAGAAAAGATTCATGGCGATTCACCTTTTTAGTCGAGGATCGGATAACCCGATTTCGCGACGGTCAGTCCCTTCACGTCGCCGTAAGGGTTGGCCTCTTCGCCGTTAAACCCCGGACGGGCATTCTTCTCCGAGAACCGGATGATGTCCCCTTTGTGAGGGAGCGTGTTTCCCAGAACGCGGGCCTTCGAGAATTTCTCGGAGACGAAGACCACCGTCAGCTCGCCGATCGGGTTCTCGATCACCCCCACGA
>SCUR01000613.1 GCA_004297235.1 Candidatus Manganitrophaceae bacterium
GGAAAGGCCATTTCGCCATCGGACAATTTGATGACCAACTTGTCCACCAAATTACCCGATGGAGTCAAGAAATGAAGTTTAAAGTTGCTCCCCTCCGAAGTTTCAATGAATTAATCTCCCAGGAAAAGCTGGAACACATCAGAACATTCCATCAGCCGATGGCGGAGATTCTTCCCAAGTAGAGCGGGAATCGATGGATATCCAAAACAACCTCAGCTTCCTCGCGGGCATTACGAATCTCTCCTTGGGTTTTCTCGTTTGGGCCCGAGGCCGCAAAAATACGCTCAACGCCCTTTACAGCTTTGTGGCCCTCAGCGTCGCGTCCTGGTGTTTCGCGGTCGTCCCGTTCCGCTCCGCACTCGATCCGGCCGATTCGCTCTTATGGTGCAAGATTCTATACGTCAGCCCGATTGCCATCGTCACCTCCTTCTTATTCTTTAATTTCACCTTTCTATCTCAAGAGCGCGCCTCTCGGCTCGCCCACTTTCTTCCCCTTTTTCCTGCACTCGGGATTTTGACATTAACGCTCTGGCCGGGCATGGTCATTCAAGAGGTGCTCTTCGCCTCCGGCGAAAAACAGATCGTTTTCGGGCCCGCCTATCCGATTTATTTCATCTTCATCATTGCTTATTTCTGCTGGTCGTTCATCATTCTCAGCAAACAGTACTTCAATTCCTCCGGCATCAGTCGGATGCAAATCCGCTATGTCTTCTTCGGCACATTCATCTCTGCAAACTTGGGGATGATCACCAATCTGATCCTCCCGACGCTGGGGATTTTCTCCTTCAACTGGCTCGGGCAGATTCTCACCATCATCATGAGCAGCTTCATCGCCTATGCGATCGTTCGCTACCGGCTGATGGATATCAAGATCATCCTGAAGCGGACCCTCGTTTATTCCATGCTGCTGATCATTACCTTTTCGGTTTATGTCTTCATGATCCTCTTCTCCCAGAACCTGGGGGATCGAAATCATTCCGAACCGACCTTCCGGATGTTCCTCTCGGCCCTTCTGGTGGCGGTGGGGTTCGAGCCGCTGAAGCGCTTCTTTCAGAGGGCGACCGATCGCATTTTCTTCAAAAGCGAATACGACCAGAAAGTCCTCCTCTCCCGGCTTTCGACCATGATGAGGAACACGATCAACCTTGAGAAGCTCTGCAAAGATCTGACTCAAACGCTGATGACCAAATTGACCGCCAAGAAGATGGCGATCCTTTTAGTGGAGGAAGAGCCCCCGTTCGTCATCATCGGCGCTCAAGAAGGTTTCAATGAATTAGTCCTTGCCCTCTCTTCGAATAATCCGCTGATAGAATATTTTAATATTCAGGGGGTCCAAAAAGAACTTCTGGTGTATAATGAGCTGAAAAAACAATCCGAAGAAGACCCCAGCGATCGCGACCTGTCCGTGCTGATTCGAGAAATGGAAAAGCTGGATACCACACTGGTCGGACCTATCTACATCAAAGGGCGGCTGATCGGCCTCTTCTTTTTAGGAGAAAAACGGTCGGAAGATATTTATACGGAAGATGAGTTCTCGATGCTTGAGATTATCTTCTCCCAGGCCGGGACTTCGATCGAAAATGCGCGGCTCTATAAACGGGTTCACGAGCAGATGGAAGAGCTGAAGAAAAACCAGAGCGAACAGCTGATGCAATCGGCGAAGCTCGCTTCGGTCGGTGAATTGGCGGTCAGCGTCGCACACGAAATCAACAATCCCCTCACCGGCATTCTCGGCTTCACCAGTCTCCTCCTCTCCGAAATGTCTCCGGACGACCCCCGGACGAAAGACCTCAAAGTCATTGAGAGCGAGGCGTTGCGCTCCCGGCAGATTGTCCGGAACCTGCTCGATTTCTCCCGCTCTCACGGCTCCAAAAAAGAGCCGGTCGATATCAACGGGGTGATCCGGAATACCCTCACGCTCATCCAATACCAAGCCAAAACATCCAACATGAACCTCATTGAGCGGTTCGCGAAAGACCTTCCCCCGGTGCATGCCGACGCCGATCAGCTCAAGCAGGTTTTCATCAACCTCATTAAGAATGCGTTTGATGCCATGCCGAAAGGGGGCATCCTCACGATCGAGACATCGACCCTCCCGGAGAAACCGCTCGTGATGAACTCCGCCGTTCACGAGAGCGCTTCCGAGGAAATGGTGATGATCCAATTCAAAGACTCCGGCATGGGGATTCATCCGGACCATCTTCAAAACATCTTCGATCCGTTCTTTACAACGAAAGGACGCCAAATGGGCACCGGCCTCGGCCTCTCGATCAGCTACAACATCATTGAGAAACACGGCGGGAGACTTGAAGTCGAAAGCGAGCTCGGGAAGGGGAGCAATTTCATGATCAAACTCCCTGCACTCTCTCACCAAGGAAGCCGAAATGTCTAATGAGCGGGTTTTAGTGGTCGACGACGAGAAGACGATCCTGGAGCTCGGACGCCGGTTCCTCGCCTCGGAGGGATTCGACGTTGAGATCGCCTCTCAAGGAATGCAGGCGATGAAGCTGCTGGAGCAGGCCCCTTATGAGATTCTCCTCACCGACATTCGAATGCCGGGAATGAGCGGCCTGGAGTTGATGAAGGCGGCCAAATCGCTGCGGCCTGAGCTCATTATGGTCGTGATTACCGGACACGGGACGATTACCACCGCCATTGAGTCGCTCAAGATGGGCGCCATGGGATTTATCCTGAAGCCGTTCACCCGTCAGGAGCTCGTCTCCGCCATCCACAATGCCCTCGATAAGTTCCGACTGCGCCAGGAAAATATCCGGATGAAATCGCTCATGCCGCTCTTTCAGGTGAGCCAGCAATTGATGATGCAGACCGATCTGACGCAGCTGATGAATCTCGTCGTGGAGCTGATCAAGAAAGAGATCAAGGTCGATCGCGCCAGCATCATGCTCCT
>SCUR01000063.1 GCA_004297235.1 Candidatus Manganitrophaceae bacterium
GCTTGGAGAGCTTCTCAAGGGCCGGAATATCGATCTCGACGTTGAAGTGGCCCGAATTGCAAATAATCGCGCCATCCTTCATCACCTCGAAATGCTCTTTCCGGATGACTTTGATATCGCCGGTCACGGTGATAAAGAAGTCGCCGATTTTGGCCGCCTCCGACATCGGCATCACCCGATAGCCGTCCATCACCGCTTCGATCGCCTTGAGCGGATCAATCTCGGTGACGATCACATTCCCCCCCATTCCGGCCGCACGCATCGCGATCCCGCGGCCGCACCAGCCGTAGCCGGCGACCACCACAACCGACCCGGCCACCATCCGATTGGTGGCGCGCAGAACGCCGTCCATCGTGCTCTGGCCGGTCCCATAGCGGTTGTCGAAGAAATGCTTGGTGCTGGCGTCATTGACCGAGATCACCGGGAATTTCAAAACTCCCTTTTGCGCCATGCTTCGAAGGCGGATGACGCCGGTCGTCGTCTCCTCGGTTCCTCCAATCAGATTCGGGATCAACTGCTTCTGGTCGGAAAGAATGGTCGAGACCAAATCGGCCCCGTCATCCATGGTGATCATCGGCTTGTGCGCCAAGGCCGACTGGATATGCTTGTAGTAAGTCTTGTTGTCCTCTCCCTTGATGGCAAAGGTCGCGATTTGATAATGATCGACCAGCGTCGCGGCAACGTCGTCTTGGGTCGAGAGGGGATTGGATGCGCACAGAACCACGTCGGCCCCGCCCGCTTTGAGGGTGTCCATCAAATTGGCCGTCTCGGTGGTGACATGGAGACAAGCGGAGATGCGCACACCCGCCAGCGGCTTCTCTTTTTTGAACCTCTTTTTAATCAGGCGCAGCACCGGCATGCTCTGCTCCGCCCATTCCATCCGAAGCTTTCCTTTTTCACTCAACTTGATATCTTTAATGTCGTAGTCCATTCCTTCTCCATTGCATGCTAGAGGTTGAGAATTTTGAGTGCGTCCAAATCGACCGACCCTGCGAGGCGTTTCTGGATCTCGGTCTGATGGGGGCGCGCTTCAGCCTTTTACTTAAACAGAATCGATTTAGAGATCGTAGCGGCCATCGGTCGTTCACAGGGACGGCCACCGGCTCGAAGACGGCCTTTGATTAAAGTCCGGCCGCCTTTCTGATCGCATCGGCCAAATCGGTTTTCTCCCAGGTAAAGTCGGGATCATTCCGTCCAAAGTGACCATAGGCGGCGGTCTTCTTGTAAATGGCTCGCCGAAGCTTTAGATGCTCGATGATCCCTCGCGGGGTCATGGGGAAATGATCCCGAACCAACTTAACCAGCTTGTCCTGAGCGACTTTTCCGGTCTGTTTCGTATCGACCAAAATGGAAACCGGGTCCGCAACACCGATGGCATAAGCCAGCTGAACTTCGCAGCGATCTGCAATGCCGGCGGCCACCAAATTCTTTGCGATGTAACGGGCCATGTAGGAGGCCGATCGATCCACTTTAGACGGGTCCTTTCCGGAGAAGGCGCCGCCTCCATGGCTGCCGACCCCGCCATAGGTGTCGACAATGATCTTCCGTCCGGTCAGCCCGGTATCGCCCTGCGGCCCCCCGACAACGAATCGTCCGGTTGGGTTGATGTGATAGATCACACTCTCTTCATCGAGGAGCTCCGGCGGAATCACCGGCTTGATGACCTTTTCGATGATATCTTCGCGAAGCTCTTTTAAAGTAATGTCGGGGCTATGCTGGGTTGAAACGACGATGGTCGTCACCCGGACCGGCTTACCATCCCGGTATTCGACCGTCACCTGGGATTTTCCATCCGGTCGAAGATAAGGGAGGATATCTCCCTTTCGCATCTCCGTCAATCTTTTGGTGATTTTATGGGCAAGGAGGATCGGCGTCGGCATCAGTTCCGGCGTCTCATTGGTTGCGTAGCCGAACATCAATCCCTGGTCCCCCGCGCCTCCCGTATCGACCCCCATCGCAATATCCGGCGATTGATTGTGGATGGAGGTAATGACGGCACACGTTTCGTAATCAAAACCATATTTTGCTCGGGTATATCCCACTTGCTTGATCGTTTCTCGGACGATATCGGGGATTTCGACATAGCAAGAAGTGGTGATCTCTCCCGCGACAAAAGCGAGACCCGTGGTCACAATCGCCTCGCAGGCAACGCGACACGTCGGGTCTTGGCTGATGATCGCATCTAATACGGCATCGGAGATCTGATCGGCAATCTTGTCCGGATGCCCCTCTGTAACGGATTCCGACGTGAAAAGGAAATTTAAACGGCTCATATTCTTCCTCCTTTTGTTGAGGCCGGATTCGATCGACCTTCAACGATCCTTTCTTTTTCCGCATCCTGCCCTAGATCAAATGCAGGAATAAGGTCTTGAAGTTGGTTGATTATAACTCAGAATGAAAACGGTAATCAAAGCTTTTCTGTCATGCCGGACCGAGGAAGAAACTCTTTCCCCTCAGTAACGAAAAAGGGTGGATACATTATTTCCGTATCCACCCTTTTTCTATTTCATTGATTACTTCAGTTAGGCGGCCCTTTTTTTCTTACGGGCTGAGTAGAGAACGAATCCCTCTAAGAAAACGACTACGCCCGCCACAATCGGAGGAACGACATAGACGTTGCCCGG
>SCUR01000064.1 GCA_004297235.1 Candidatus Manganitrophaceae bacterium
CGCCCGCAACGGCAAATAAGACACCCCCAAATGCTTTTCTCTTTTGACAATGGGATCTAAAATCAATATAATTCTAAGGTTTATATATTTAAAGGAAGTGAGACTTGCAAGAGTATATCAGAAATTTTTCGATTATTGCCCATATTGACCATGGAAAATCAACACTGGCCGATCGCCTGCTGGAAAAAACCGGCGCCGTGACCCCGAGGGAATTCAAAGATCAGCTCCTCGATGACATGGATCTGGAGCGAGAAAGGGGGATCACGATCAAAGCCCATGCTGTCCGGTTAAAGTACCGGGCGGACGATGGGCATGATTATCTCTTCCACCTGATTGACACGCCGGGACACGTCGATTTCACCTATGAGGTCTCCCGAAGCCTCGCCGCGTGCGAGGGGGCCCTCCTGGTGGTCGATGCCACCCAAGGGGTGGAGGCGCAGACGATCGCCAACGCCTATCTCGCCATCGACAACAACCTTGAGATCATCCCGGTGATCAACAAGATCGATCTCCCCAGCGCCGACGTCGAGAAAACCAAACAGCAGATCGAAGATATCCTCGGCCTCGACGCCTCGGAAGCGATCCTCGCCAGCGCCAAAGAAGGAAAGGGGATCAAGGAGATCATGGAGGCGGTGATCCGCCGCGTTCCCCCTCCGTCGGGAAACCCCGAGGCCCCGCTTCGCGCGCTGATCTTCGATTCGTGGTTCGACAACTACCAAGGGGCGGTCGTCCTCGTCAAAGTCGTCGATGGGACGATCCGCAAAGGCTCTCAGATTCGACTGATGTCGAACGGGATCGAGCACGAAGTCCTCTCCCTCGGCGTCTTTACTCCCAAAGCCGAAGAAGCGACCTCCCTCTCGGTCGGGGAGGTCGGTTGCGTCATCTCAGGCATCCGGAACGTCAGCGAGACCAAGATCGGCGACACGATCACCGACGCGAAACGGCCGGCGACGGAGGCGATCCCCGGCTATAAAGAGGTCAAACCGATGGTCTTCTGCGGCCTCTATACCATCGACACAGACCGTTACGAGGACCTTCGCGATGCGCTCGAGAAACTCCGACTCAACGATTCTTCGTTTCAGTATGAGCCGGAAACCTCGCTCGCGCTCGGCTTCGGTTTCCGATGCGGCTTCTTGGGCCTGCTTCATATGGAGATCATCAAGGAGCGGCTCGAACGGGAGTATCGGCTCTCCCTCATCAGCACGGCGCCGACGGTTGTCTATCGGGTGACCACGGTAAAGGGGGAAGTCCTTCATATCGACAATCCGGCCAAGCTCCCGGCGCCGAACCACATCGCCGGCTTTGAAGAGCCCTTTATCGAAGGGGTGATTATCACAAAAGATGAGTTCTTGGGATCGATCATGAAGCTCTGCCAAGACCGGCGCGGGACGCAAAAAGACATGAAGTACCTCGATGTCGGCCGGGTCATGGTGAAATATGAGCTCCCGCTGAACGAGGTGATTCTCGATTTCTACGACCGCCTGAAATCGCTCTCGAAAGGGTATGCCTCGCTCGATTATGAATTCATCGGTTACCGGGAAGCCGACCTGGTCAAGGTCGATATCATGCTCAACGGAGAGACCGTCGACGCTCTCTCCTTCATCGCGGCGCGGGACAAATCGAATGTGAGAGCGCGGCAGCTGGCCGAGAAGATGAAAGAGCTCATCCCCAAACAGATGTTCGAAGTCGCCATCCAAGCCGCGATCGGAAGCAAAATTATCGCGCGGGAAACGGTCAGCGCAATGAAGAAAAATGTGACGGCCAAATGCTACGGCGGCGACATCACGCGAAAGAGGAAATTATGGGAGAAACAGAAAGAAGGCAAGAAAAGAATGAAGCAGGTGGGCCGGGTGGAGATCCCACAGGAAGCCTTTCTTGCGGTCCTGAAAGTACAGGATTAGCCTTGCCCGAAGAGAACAAAATAAAATCGACGATCCGCGAGTATGCCGAGACGCTGATTATCGCGATCATTCTGGCGCTGGTGATCCGGACCTTCGTCGTGCAGGCTTTTAAGATCCCTTCCGGCTCGATGATTCCGACGCTCAACATCGGCGATCATATCCTGGTCAACAAGTTCATCTACGGCGTGCGGCTTCCGTTCACCGACGTGACGTTGATACCGATCCGGGAGCCGCATCGGGGAGACATCATCGTCTTCCGATTCCCCAAGGACGAGTCGAAAGATTTCATCAAAAGGGTCGTCGGGCTTCCCGGAGACACCATCGAGGTGAAAAACAAAGAGGTCTACCTCAACGGCCAGAAACAGGACGAACCGTTCGCCATTCATGAGGACAGCAACCCGGCGCATACCATTCCGGAGCGGGACAATTTCGGCCCGGTCTCGGTTCCGAAAGACGCTTACTTCGTCATGGGAGACAACCGCGATCACAGCCTCGATTCGCGCTTCTGGGGATTCGTCGACTTCTCCAAGATCAAGGGCCAGGCCTTTATTATCTACTGGTCGTGGGACAGCGAGAGCAATTGGGTCCGCTGGAACCGAATCGGAAAACTGATTCATTAACCGGGACCGCCGGCATGCCTTCTTCTCAACGGAAAAAGAAACCCTCTTCGAACGACCGCGCCGCGTCTAAAAAAGAGCTCCGTCCGTACGTCGATCGGCTTGAAGGACACCGTGTCCTCGTCGTCGGAGATCTGATGCTCGACCACTATATTTGGGGAAGCGTCCAGCGGATCTCTCCGGAAGCGCCTGTCCCGGTGGTGAATGTCCTGCGTGAATCGGTGCTGCTCGGAGGAGCGGGAAACGTGCTTCATAATATCCTCACGCTGGGGGGACGCGGCCTCCTCTGCAGCGTGGTCGGCGCGGACGATGCAGGCCGGTGGCTGTCGGAAGATCTAAAAGCGAAAGGGGTCGAGATCGGGGGCATCGTCGTCGAAGACGAACGGCCGACCACCAAAAAGACCCGAATCATCGCGCACCAGCAACAGATCGTCCGGTACGATCATGAGAAAAAGTCCCAAATCTCAAGCAAAACCGAAAAGAAGTTCATCCAATTTATCAATGAGCAGATTTACCACATCGATTGTATGGTCATTTCCGATTACGCCAAGGGGGTGATCACCAAAGGGCTGTTGCGGACGATTCTACCGCTGGCGCTGCGGCGAGGAATTCCGGTCGTCGTCGATCCCAAGGTCCATCATTTCTCACTCTATAAAAAGGTGACGGTGGTGACCCCCAACCATCTGGAGGCCTCGCAGGCCTCCGGGATTGAGATTGTCGATGAAGCGACGCTCCGCCAGGCCGGGAAGGTCCTCTTGAAGAAGCTCGGCTGCCGAGCGGTTCTAATCACGCGGGGAGAGCAGGGGATGAGCCTCTTCGATAAAAGCGGGGAGATCACCCACATTCCGACCGAGGCGCGGCAGGTGTTCGACGTCACCGGAGCCGGCGACACGGTGGTCAGCACGTTGTCGCTCGCCATCTCGGCCGGCGCGCCGTTGCCGGCCGCCGCGCGGCTGGCCAACCATGCCGCCGGCGTGGTCGTCGGGATGGTCGGAACCACCGCGATTGAAAAGGCGATGCTGGAGAGGGCCCTTTCATGACGAGGACGGCCGATGCAACCCTGGTGGTCATCCCGGCGAGATATCCTTCGACCCGCTTTCCCGGAAAGCCGCTGGCCGATCTGAATGGAAAGCCGATGATCCAGCATGTCTGGGAGCGGGCGATCGCCGCGAAACGTCCCGGCCGCGTCCTGGTGGCGACGGATGACGAACGGATCGCTCAAGCGGTTCGGAGGTTCGGAGGCGAGGTGATGATGACCTCCGCGGACCACCGGACCGGGACGGAGCGGGTGGCGGAGGTCTCCGCTCAGTTTCCGGCGGAGCGGGTCGTGAATCTCCAGGGGGATCTTCCCCTCTTTCAGCCCGCGACGCTCGACCGATTGATCGAGACCGGCGGCGCATTGATTCAACGAGGAGAAGCCGACTTGATCACCGCCAAATCGGCCCTCACCGACGAAGAAGAGCTCTTCTCCCCGCACTCGGTCAAAGTCGTCACGGATGAACGAGGCGACGCCCTTTATTTTTCGCGCTCTCCGATTCCGCACATTGAGCGAGGCGCGTTCGGGAAAAGGGGCTCGTTCACTTTTTACAAGCACTACGGGATCTATCTCTATCACAAGAACTTTCTCCTCCACATCGCCAAATCTCCGGAGGGAAACCTGGAAAGGATGGAGCGGCTCGAACAGCTCCGCGTCCTGGAGCAGGGGGGACGGGTCCGGGTGATGGAAATCGAAAAGGAAGAAGCCCTCTACTTCTGGGAGGTCAACACCCCGGAAGATCTGGTGAGGGCACGAGAGATCTTAAATAACGTAAGGGGTGAGGCGTGAGGCGTAAGGGGTCCAGTCAAAAGATTTAAATCTTTTACCCCTCACGCCTCACGCCTAACGCCTCACGTCATTTCGCACTTGGGAGGTTCAGGTGAAAAAAAAGACCAAGACAAAATATATCTTCATCACCGGCGGGGTTGTCTCCTCCTTGGGGAAGGGACTTTCGGCCGCGGCGATCGGAAATTTGCTCGAATCCCGCGGGCTCTCGATCACCTTTCTCAAACTGGACCCCTATATCAATGTCGATCCCGGCACGATGAACCCCTACCAGCACGGCGAGGTCTTCGTCACCGACGATGGAACGGAGACCGATCTCGACCTCGGACACTACGAGCGCTACACCACCACCCGAATGTCGAAGAAGAACAACTACACGACCGGAAAGATCTACAACAACGTCATCACCAAGGAGCGGCGGGGCGATTACCTCGGCGGGACGGTTCAGGTCGTCCCCCACATCACCGATGAGATCAAACGCTGCATCAAAGCGGTCGGGGATGGGGTCGACGTGGCAATCGTCGAGATCGGCGGCACGGTCGGCGACATTGAAAGCCTTCCCTTCCTGGAGGCGATCCGTCAGTTTCCGTTCGACATCGGGAGAGACAACGTCCTCTACATCCACCTCACCCTGGTTCCGTTCATCAAGGCCGCCGAAGAGTTGAAAACCAAGCCGACGCAGCACAGCGTCAACAAGATGCGCGAGATCGGCATTCAGCCCGATATCCTTCTCTGCCGGACCGACCGGTTTATCTCGGCCGATTTGAAGAGGAAGATCGCCCTCTTTTGCAACGTCGAGCAGGAGGCGGTCATCACGGCGAAAGATGTCGACAGCATCTACGAAGTGCCGCTCGTCTTCCACCAAGAAAAACTGGACGAGACGATCGTCAAGAAATTGAAGCTGAAAGCAAAAGCGCCGCAGTTCAAGACCTGGGAGAAAATCGTCCAGATCATCAAACATCCGCAAGACGAGGTTC
The DNA here is from genome assembly GCA_004297235.1 of Candidatus Manganitrophaceae bacterium. Taxonomy (GTDB): domain Bacteria; phylum Nitrospirota; class Nitrospiria; order SBBL01; family Manganitrophaceae; genus Manganitrophus. The sequence goes on from SCUR01000064.1 coordinate 5,318, forward strand.
AGATCGCCCTCGTCGGAAAATATGTCGACCTCAAGGATTCATACAAAAGTCTGTGCGAGTCGCTGATTCACGGCGGGATCGGAAACAAAGCGCGGGTCGTGATCGATTGGGTGAACAGCGAGCGTCTGGAAGACGAGGGGGTCGAGCCGGTGTTGAAGGGCTCGCACGGCATCCTCGTGGCGAGCGGATTCGGCAACCGGGGAATCGAGGGGAAGATCTCGGCGATTGAATACGCGCGGGAGCGGCAGATTCCCTTCTTCGGCATCTGCCTGGGGATGCAGTGCGCCGTCATCGAGTTCGCCCGCCATGTCGCCGGACTTCCGAAGGCGAACAGCTCCGAATTTGATCCGAAAGGCCCCGATTCGGTGATCGATTTCCTTCCCGATCAGCGCCACATCCAGGAGAAGGGGGCGACGATGCGTCTCGGCGCCTACCCCTGCCGGCTGCAGAAGGGAACGAAAGCCTACGAAGCGTATCAGCAGATCGAGGTCTCCGAGCGGCATCGCCACCGATATGAATTCAACAACAAATACCGGGAGCTCCTCACGAAACGGGGACTCGTCCTCTCCGGCCTTTCACCCGACGGGAAGCTGGTCGAGATCATTGAGCTGGCGGACCATCCCTGGTTCCTCGCCGTACAGTTCCATCCGGAATTCAAATCGCGCCCGCAAGATCCTCACCCGCTCTTCCGTGAGTTCATCAAGGCCTCGCTGAAGCACCGGCGGGCGGGCCTTTAAAGAGAATAGTGAGGGGAACATTGGCTCATTCGGTAGAAATCGGGAAGATGCGGGTGGGGGATGGGAACTTTTTTCTGATCGCCGGCCCCTGCGTCATCGAAAACGAAGATCTGGTCTTAAAGACGGCGGAGCAGATCGCCCGGATCGCGGAGAAGCACCGGATTCCGCTGATCTTCAAATCTTCTTATGACAAAGCGAATCGGACCGCCATCAGCTCCTTCCGGGGAATGGGAATGGAAGAGGGGCTGAAGATCCTCCAGAAGGTCAAAGAGAAGGTCGGCGTTCCGGTCCTCTCCGATGTCCACGGCCCCGAAGAGGCGACCGCCGCCGCGGAGGTCCTCGACGTGCTGCAGATCCCGGCCTTTCTCTGCCGGCAGACCGATCTTCTCGTTGCCGCCGGGAAGACGGGCAAAGTCGTCAACGTGAAGAAAGGGCAGTTTCTCGCCCCGTGGGACATGGCCCATGTCGTTGAAAAACTCGAGTCGACCGGGAGCAGGAAAATCTTCCTGACAGAGCGGGGCGCGAGCTTCGGGTATAATAATCTCGTCAGCGACATGCGGTCGTTGGTCATCATGCGGCGGACCGGCTATCCGGTCATCTTCGACGGCACCCACAGCGTTCAGCTGCCGGGGGGCGGGGGGAAGGTCTCCTCCGGCCAGCGGGAATTTGTTCTTCCGCTCACGCGCGCCGCGGTGGCCGCCGGCTGCGACGGCCTCTTCCTGGAAGTGCACCCCACGCCGGACCAGGCCCCCTCGGACGGACCGAACATGATCGATCCGGCGCAGCTCGATCAGCTGCTTGGACAGGTCGGCCGGATTCTGGAAGCGCTCCGAGAAAGGAAGACCCCATGATCTTAGAAGAAGGCAAGCGGGTCCTCAGAATCGAGGCGCAGGCGATCACCGATCTGATCGACCGGATCGACGGCCGGTTCGTCGAAGCGGTGGAGCTCTGCTACAGCAGTAAGGGCCGGGTCGTGGTGATCGGCATGGGGAAATCGGGACTGATCGGGAAGAAGATCGCGGCCACGCTGGCGAGCACCGGCACCCCGGCCTTTTTCCTTCATCCCGCGGAGGGGATCCACGGCGATCTCGGCATGGTCTCGAAGGAAGATGTCGCGCTTCTAATCTCCAACAGCGGGGAGACCGAGGAGATCCTCCGGGTCTTGCCGTCCCTGAAGCGCCTGAACTTAAAATTGATCACCCTGACCGGAAACACCAAATCAACCCTCGCGAAGATGAGCGATGTTCTCCTCGATATTTCGATTCGGGAGGAGGCCTGCCCGCTCGGATTGGCGCCGACGGCGAGCACCACCGCTACCCTGGCGATGGGAGACGCCCTGGCGGTCGCGCTCCTTCAGCAAAGAGGATTCCGCAAAGAGGACTTCGCCTTCTTTCATCCCGGCGGCTCGCTCGGGCGGCAACTCCTGCTCAAGGTCGAGGATGCGATGCACGTCGGGAACAACATTCCGAAAGTGGCCGAGGAGACGCCGATGAGGGAGGTCGTTCTGGAGATGACCGCCAAAAAGCTCGGAATGACGACCGTGTTAAACGCCGCCGGAAAGCTCGCGGGGGTGATCACCGACGGCGATCTTCGCCGGCTGATCAAAAAGATCGATCACGAAGGACGAGATATCTTCTCGCTGCCGGCGCGGGAGGTGATGAACCGCAGTCCGAAAACCATTTCAAAGGAATCGTTGACGGCGCAGGCGATTCACATGATGGAGTCGCATTCGATCACCACCCTGGTCGTGGCGGGATCCGACGGGCAGGTCGACGGCATTCTTCATCTCCATGATCTCTTGAAAAAAGGGGTCGTTTAAGTGAAGCGCCGGCCGGTCCCCCTTTCTCAACGACGGCAAAAGGCGAAGCGGATTCGCTATCTTCTGCTCGACGTCGACGGGGTGATGACCGACGGAATCCTTTATTTTGACGAGAGCGGAAGGGAGATCAAAGGGTTTTCGATCTACGACGGCCACGGCATCCGCCTTTTACAGCGGGTGCAGATCGGCGTCGGAATCATCTCGGGCCGCACTTCCGCCGTGGTCTCCTGGCGGGCCAAAGAGCTCGGCATTGAAGATGTGCACCAGGGCAGCCGAGACAAGCTCGCCGCGTATGAGATGATCCGGGCAAAGCACCATCTCGAAGATGAATCCGTCGCCTTCGTCGGAGATGATCTCATCGACCTTCCGCTGCTTCGAAGGGTCGGATTCTCGATCGCCGTCGCCAGCGCGGTCGATGCGGTCAAACAAGAGGTCGATTGGATCACAAAAAAAAGAGGCGGGGAGGGAGCCGTTCGAGAAGTGATCGACTTTATCCTCTCTGTCCAGGCATCTAAAACACGTGAAGCGTGAGGCGTAAGGGGTCCAGTCAAAAGATTGAAGATCTTCATCTTTGACCCCTCACGCTTTACGCCTAACGCCTCACGTTATTTTAAACAAAGAGTCGCCATGAAATTACCGAAAAAACTCGTTCGTTCCCTTATCTTTGCTTCACTGACGTCGGTGGCTTTTTTGACCCGGCCCCTTCCATGGAAATGGGGGGTTCGGCTCGGCGGCTTCATCGGGGCCCTCCTCTATTATCTGCTCCGCAGAGAGAGGGCGAAATCCCTGGAGGGCCTTCGAATCGCCTTCGGCGCCGATAAACCGGAGCGCGCGCTCCACCAGATCTTGAAGAAGAGCTTCCAAAATCTTGGAAAAGGGCTGATCGAGATTCTCAAGTTCGAAAATCTCAATCCCGATCAGATCGAATCTCTGATTACGATTGAAGGGGAGGAGTACCTCGAAGAGGCGGAGAGCCAGGGGAATGGGACGATCCTGATTACCGGCCACCTCGGCAACTGGGAGCTGATGGCCGCGGCGCTGTCGCTGCGCGGCTATCCGCTCCATGTGATCGCCGCCCCCCTGTATGATCCGCGGATCGACGAATGGATCGTGCGGCTTCGATCCCGCTTTCAAGTGGAGACGATCAGCCGGGGAAGCCCCTCTTCCTCGAAAAAAATCCTGGGCGTTCTGAGGAAAAAAGAGGTGCTCGGCCTGTTGATCGATCAAGACACGAAGGTCAACGGGGTCTTTGTCAACTTCTTCAATAAAAAAGCCTACACCCCGGCGGGCGCCGCCGAGCTCGCTCTACGCAGCGGGGCGGCGACGATGATGTGCTTTATCACCCGGCTTCCGAACGACCATCATCGGATCACCATCCAGAAACCGATGATGCTGGTGCAGAGCGCCGATCATCAGAAAGACGTGGAGATCAACACCGCGCGGTTTACCTCCCGAATCGAGGAGCATATCAAACAATATCCCGACCAATGGGTCTGGATGCACCGGCGGTGGAAAACAAAACCGGAGAAACATGGTCAGGGAGAATAATATTCACTCCGCTTCTACACCCATCACGAAGCAACGCATCGGATCGGTCATGAATCTGCCGAATATTCTCACCATCATTCGGGTGGCGCTGATTCCGTTCTTTATCTTTTTCTTCTCCCGCCCCTCGCGTCGATCGGCGGTGATCGCCGCCGTGATTTTCCTTGTCGCCTCGCTGACCGATCTCCTCGACGGCTACTTGGCCCGCCGGCGGAAAGAAGTGACCCAATTCGGAAAGTTTTTAGACCCGGTCGCCGATAAGCTGCTGATCGTCTCGGCGCTCATCCTCCTGGTCGCGAACGGCCGCGTGCCGGCGTGGGTGGCCATCGTCATTATCGGGAGGGAGTTTGCGGTCACCGCCTTTCGCGCGATCGCGTCCTCCGAAGGGGTGATCATCGCCGCGGAAGGGACGGGAAAGTACAAGATGTTCCTTCAAACCGTCGCCATCATCTTCTTAATCACCGACGTCCCCTCGCTTTATTTTCATCAGATCGGACTGTTTCTCCTTCTGATCGCCCTGGCGCTCGCGATCTACTCCGCCGTCCAATACTTCATCAAATTCGGCCGGCAGGTCAATTTGATGAAGGTCAAATAAATGCGAGAGATCGGTTGGATCATCGGCGCGTACCTCCTCGGATCGATTCCGGTCGGTCTTCTGATTTCAAAATCGACCCAGGGGCTCGATCCGCGCCAAGCGGGGAGCAAGAACATCGGCGCGACCAATGTCATGCGGGTGGCGGGAAAAAAAGCGGCCGCCCTTACCTTGATCGGCGACCTTCTCAAGGGCCTCCTCCCGGTGGCCGTAGCCCGCTTCCTCGGAATGTCCGACGAAGGGCTCCTTTGGGTCGGCTTCGGCGCGATTCTCGGTCACATCTTCCCGGTCTATCTTCATTTCAGGGGAGGAAAGGGGGTGGCGACCAGCTTCGGCGTTTTTCTTGCGCTCGCCCCCCTCATCGCCCTCCTTGCCCTGCTGATTTGGATTGCAGGGATGTCCCTCAGCAAGTATTCTTCGGTGGGTGCTCTGTCGGCATTCGCTGCGCTTCCCTTCCTGGCGGTTCTCCTAAAACCCGAAATGAAATTTATTCTCTTCTCCACCATAATTTCAATTTTGGTGTATATTCGACATAAGGAGAACATCCAGCGGCTGATTGCCGGTCGGGAGGAGCAGGCCCATCGTAATGAAGGATAGAATCATCCCCCTCTGGTTTCTATGGGTGGTCCTTACTATATCGACCCCCTCGGTTATTCTTGCAGAAGAGCCCGCTCCGCCGGAAGCGCTCCCTTCGGTCGAATCGGCTCCCGCCGAACCGGCTCCCATGGAACAGAAACC
>SCUR01000065.1 GCA_004297235.1 Candidatus Manganitrophaceae bacterium
GTCATGACCCAAACCGCCAACGTTACTTTTGTAGAAGTTTTCATTGTTTTCCTTGCTCTCCTTTATTTCATCACGATACGGATATCGTTCAGGTTATCCCGCTTGAAAAAAATGCTTACAGACAAACGATCCGATTCTACACCGTTGCGCTCTTCCGCGCAACATCCGTTTGATATAAAAAGGCCGGCCGCCGGGCCCCGCGGGACCGGGGTTCGTTCGACCTTCGCGCTTCAAGATCGCAAGGCGCTCCTCCCGTGTCCATACCGGCGGTCGCCGCACCCGAAAAGAGGCCGGACGGCGAGAGCGACTCAAAACGGGATCCGCGGACCCGGCCTCCCTGAGTGAAGAATAGTTCCTAAGCCGAAACGTCGATGACAATCTACAACCCTGTGGTAACCTTCGTCGGTATATCCCGACTAACTTCCCAACCGATTTTCCCCAACACGACATAAAAGGAGGTCACATGGCTCGCGAGACCCGGTCCCCTTCGATGAACAGACGCGCTCCTCTCCGCTCGGCGCTGCCGGCATTCTTTCTCCTCCTCTTCATCGGACAGGCGCAAGCCGACCCGGGCGAGCTCGACGCCGGTTTCGGAGGCGGCGGGAAAGTCACGACCGACATCGGCTCCGCCCTCTCCACCGTCTATGATGTCGATCACATCGAGGCGGTGTCGGTCCAGCCGGATCAAAAAATCGTCGCGGCCGGCAATACACTCGACTCCAATTTTCGGACCGATATGGTCGTCGCCCGCTACCTGAGCGACGGCAGCCTCGACCCCGCCTTCGGCGCCGGCGGCCGCGTCGTCACCGGGATCGGCGCGGGCCATGACGCGGCGGCGGCGCTGCTGATCCAACCGGACGGGAAAATTCTGGTCGCCGGCCACACCTATCTGGATGCCACCAGCTACGACTTTGCGATTGTCCGGTACAACGCCGACGGCACGAGAGACGCCGGTTTCGGAAAGGGGGGAATCGTCACCACCAACATCACGCGGGACGAGCGGATCGCCTCGATCGCCCTTCAAGCGGACGGAAAAATCATCGCGGCCGGTTATACCGATAATTACAGGGAGTACAATGCCGTCTTTGCGCTGGTCCGGTATCAGTCGAACGGCGCCGTCGACACGACGTTTGGAATCAACGGCAAGGTGACCACCGACATCGGCGTCGGTCCGGAAAATATCTCTTCCGTTCTGATTCAGGAAGACCAAAAGATCGTCGCCGTCGGAACGCTCAACGGGAGCTCCTTCGCGCTCGCCCGATACGACGCGAACGGCGCGTTGGACCCGACTTTCGGGAGCGGAGGAACCGTCTTCGCCCCGATCAGCACCCTCTATTACGCCTATGATTCCGTCCGCGCGGCGGCGCTCCAGCCCGACGGCAAAATCGTGGTCGCGGGGTCGACCTGGTACTACACCTCCCTATACGGAACGAATTACGATATCGTCCTCGCCCGGTTTAACCCGAACGGCACATTCGACACCGCTTTCGGAAACGGCGGCCGCGTCTTCACCGACGTCGGGAAAGGAACGGATGAATTCGCTTCGGGCCTGGCCCTGCAAGGAGGCAAGATCCTGGTCGGCGGCCACATCTTCCGCGGCAGCACCCTCACCCGCCGCAAGCAGTTCGACTTTCTCCTCCTCCGGTATTCGTCCGACGGGGCGCTCGATTCCACCTTCGGCGCCGGCGGATATACCCTCACCGACTTCGGCGCCGGCAATGACGACATCTCCGCCGCCCTTGCGCTTCAGGCAGACGGAAAAATCATTCTCGCCGGGGAGTCTTTCCAGGTCGAGACGAACCGGAATTTCGCCCTCGCCCGCTACCTGAGCGAATCGATCGCTCCGCCCGATACCGCCTCTCCGGTCACCTTGGCCGATCTTTCACCCGCGCCGAACCCGATCGGCATCAACAACACCGACGTCCGCCTGATGCTGACCGCCTCCGACGCGGCGGGGGGATCGGGGGTGAAGGAGATTCGATATGCGATCGGAGACGGGTCGGAAGTGATTGTTCCGGGAGCGGCGGCCCTTTTGGAGCTTCATGCGGAGGGGGTGTCGATGGTCCGCTACTATGCGGTGGATCGTGCGAACAATGCGGAAGCGCCCCATCTTCGGACCGTTCGGATCGACAAGACCGGACCGAACATTCTTTCACAGCAGTCGCCGATTCCCAATCCGTCGGGCTGGAACAACACCAACGTGACGGTTCAATTCGAAGGGGAAGACGCGCTCTCCGGCGGGGTCGAATGCCGCCCGGCCGCCGTCCCCGTCACAACGGAGGGGGACGATCAATCGATCGCCACCGTCTGTACCGATGCCTCCGGCAACAGCACCGCGGGCGCTCGGGCCGTCCGGATCGATAAGAGCGCGCCGCTTCTCACCCTCCCCTCATTCTCTTCAAGCTATCCGCTGAACGGCACGATCTCGCTTTCATTCGGGGCATCCGATATCCTCTCCGGATTGTCCTCCGCTTCGGCCACGCTCGACGGCAGCGCGGTTTCCAGCGGAGCGCAGGTTATCCTGAATCGGGCGGGCCTGCATACCTTTTCGCTGACCGCCTTTGACCGGGCGGGAAACAGCGCCGGCCAGAGCGTGAACTTCACGGTCGGTTATCAGTTTAACGGATTTCTTCCGCCGCTCACGGCGGGAGGAGACGCGCCGGTTTTTGAGATCGGGTCGACCATTCCGGTGATGTTTCAGCTGACCGACGCGAATGGATCGGCCGTTTCCACCGCCGTCGCGCGCCTCTCGCTCCAGCGGTACGTGGAAGGGGAGCCGGTCGGACCGCCGATTGAAGCGACCTCTTTCGGCTCAATCAACATCGGAAATCTCTTCCACTTCGACGGCATCCATTATTCTTATTCGCTCAGCACGAGTACGCTGATCGCCGGGAGCTGGCAGCTCCGGGCGGCCTTGGACGACGGATCAGTCCATACCATCGAGATCCGTTTAAAAGCGAAATGACGGAACGCAGGACAAAGATGGCGGGCAAAGCCCCTCTCGCTCAGCCGCCTTCTTTCGACGGCTGCTCCTCGAAGATCCGGCGGATCACCTCATCGACCTCCACCTCTTCCACCGAGAGGTCTTCGATCGGAAGCCGGCCGAGGAGCCGGTGGGTGGTCTGGGCCACCTCCTTCTTCTTCACCTTCAGAACGGCGTGGTGCGCGTCAAGCTCCACCACCCCCTCCATCCCGGAGAGAACGGCGGCGGCCTGGGGGGAGGCGAAACGGATCTTGATGACCTTATGGTCGATGTAGCGGTGAGAGAGATCCTCGAGCGAGCCGTCGTAGACGATCCGCCCGTGGTTGATCACCAAGACCCGGCGGCAGAGCTGCTCCACATCTTTCATATAGTGACTGGTGAGGAGGACCGTCGTCCGCTTGAGCCGGTTGTATTCTTGAATGAAGCCGCGGATTTTTTCCTGCGAGATCACGTCGAGCCCAATCGTCGGCTCGTCGAGGAAGAGAACCTTCGGCTGATGAAGCAGCGCCGCCACCAGCTCGCACTTCATCCGCTGCCCCAATGAAAGCTGCCGGACCGGGACATTGAGAAGATCTTTGAGGTCGAGCAGCGACACCATTTCGTCCAAGGCCGATTGGAAAGTTTTTGGATCGACCCCGTAGATGTCGCGATTGAGCGCGAACGATTCCGCCGGCGGCAGGTCCCACCAGAGCTGATTCTTCTGCCCCATCACAATCGCGAACTGCCGCTGGTAGGCGCGGTCCCGCTCCCCAGGAATAAATCCCAAGACGCGGACTTCTCCGAAGGTCGGCGTCAAAATTCCCGAGAGCATTTTCAAGAGGGTTGTCTTCCCCGCGCCGTTCGGACCGAGAAAGCCGACCAGCTCCCCCTCTTCCAAGGAAAAGGAAACCGCCTTCACCGCCTCATTGTAAAACGCCTCCCGCCAGAAGAGCCCCTTGATCGAGCCGAGAAGCCCCGGCTCCTTCCGATGGGTCTTAAAGGTCTTGGTGAGATTTTTGACTTCAATCACCGCCATCTAAGATACCATTCCTCTAAATAACCTTATCATCGTCCAGTCATCCCCGCTTTCGCGGGGAGGACGATCCAAAACCATAAGGGACTAACTGCTCGCCGAGCTGTAGTGTTGCAAGCTCCAATTCCAAACGGCGAGCCCCAACGACAGGAGCACCGCCGCGACGCCGAGCGAGAGGATGACCAGCTCGCCGTTCGCCCGGCCGGTGAGAATCGCCGCGGGGGTGGTCGCGATCAGACTGCTCGGCACAATGAAGGTGAAGAAGGCCTTCCCCATTCCGCGATAAATCTCCCGCGGATAACGCGCCGTGTCGATGAAATAATAGACGACCGTATTGAGCTCCTGCGACTTCACCAGCCAGAAAACCGCGCTGTTGATCATCAAGCAGAAAGCATAATAAATCAGAAGCGAGTTGATCAGCATCACCAGATAGAACGGGATGCTGCTCCACGCGGCCTCCGGGAGATGGGCGAAACCGTACCCGACGAGCGCCAGCCCCATCAACCCTTCCCCCAGGCTCTCGGTCAGGGAAACATGGCGGAAGGCGAGATGGGCGTTCGGCGCCATTGGGGCGGTGAGCATCGCGTCGAACCGGCCGGTCCGAATATACTCCCCCAATTCCAGAAAGCCTTGCCGAAAGGTGAGGTAGGCGATCTCCCGGACGACCCCGACGCTCCCGACGAGGACCATCGTCTGGTGAAAGTTCCAGCCTCCGATCGTCTCGACGTTGGCATAGAGGATCGCGAAGAAGACGACGTTCACCCCCATGAAGAAAATGTCCATCACGACGGCGATGGCGAAATTCGCCCGGTAGATCATCTCGTTTTTCAGGTTGTGAGTGAGAAACGACCGATACAGGGAGAGATAGCGGACCATCGTCCGCGCTCCCTTATTGACCCACCGCTTCATACCGCGCGATCCCCCGCCGCAAGACGAATTGAAGGAAGAAATAAAGACCGATGCCCCAAAGGGCCGCCGCCAGCAGCCCTTCGACCGGATGCGGCTCCTTCTCTAAAAAAATCTGAATCGGAAAGAAAACCAAATACCGGAACGGCAGCACCTTGGCGACCGTTTGAAAGAGCGGTGGAAAGAGGTCGAGCGGCAGGAGCGCCCCGGCGAAGAAGAAGATGATGTACTGAAGCATATACTTGAACGCGTTCGCCTGGACCAGCCAAAAAGCGAGGAGCCCGATTGCAAAATCGAACGCGAAGGAAAGGAATCCCCCTAAGATCAGGGCGAGGATGAAGAAGAAGATCGTTTCAGGACGCGACGGGAGCGTGATGTAGGGGAGCAAAAAGAACGAGAGAACGCCGACCGCCGCCAGAACCATCGCCCCCTCGAAGAGCTTCCAAGAGAAGTTGATCATGAACGAGTAGTGAAGATAGTTGACAGGACGGACAAGGAAATTCGAAAACGTTCCCTCGCGGATCTGATCGACGATCTCCCAACTGGAGTAGGAGAGGACGATGCTGTTGATGACCATCTGCAAAAGATAGTAGGTGATCAAATCCGACAGAGAGTAGTCGCCGAGGCGGCCCTCCCCCCGATAGATCGCGTTCCAGAGGTAGAGGAGGACCACGACGCGGAGAACGTTTCCGAGAAGAGAGATGAAGGTCGGCCCCCGATATTGCAGGGCGTTCTGCCAATTGACCCAAAAGACCGTCCAGTACTTACGCATCGCGCCATTATAACATAACCAATCGAGAGCGCGAGGTCTAAGGGCTGAAGTTGGCCTGGACCGATTGATCTGAACTCATCGTTACGACACAGTCTCCGATGAGATTCGTGCAGGCACCACTCCAGCCGGTAAATACAGAGAGGCTGTTGGGGGTGGCCGTCAATGTAACCTGCGAGTTAAGGTTGTAGGGCGCCGAACAGGTCGCGTCGCAATTAATCCCTGGCGGATTGATGGTAACGCTGCCGCTCCCTGAGATGGTGACGGTGAGAACTGGTTTGGTAAACGTCGCCGTAACTGCTTTCGCCGCATTCATGTTTACAGTGCAGGAGGTCCCGTCGGCACTGTTACAACCGGTCCATCCGCCGAAGGCCGATCCCGAATCAGGCGTCGCTGTCAACGTAACGGCCCCAAAGTTGAAATCAGCTTGGCAAGTCGGTTGGCAGCTAATACCAATAGGATCACTGGTCACGGTCCCGCTTCCGGGACCCTCATTGGTGACGGTCAGTGTAAATGTCTGAGCGGTAAACGTTGCCGTGACCGATTTCGCCGCGGTCATAGTGACGGTACAGGAAGTCCCACTAGGAGTGTCACAACCGGTCCATCTGCTAAAGTCGGAGCCGATACTCGGCACCGCGGTCAGAGTTACGACGGCACCTGAATCAAAGCTAGCCTGGCAAGTCGGTTTGCAGCTAATCCCTGAGGGAGTGCTGGTGACGGTCCCGATCCCTGTTCCTGGAGTTGCAACATCGAGAGTGAAGATAGGAAGGGTAGTCGCGCCGACCGTGTTCGAGTAAGCGCTCAGGTTTCCTGCCGCATCGGCGGCTTGTACCCGGTAGCTGTAATTGGTGCCCGATGCCAAACCACTGTCGTTGTAGCTGGGATTAGTCACTAAAGAGGCATTAATCCGGGTAAAGTTACTGCACCCTGCTCCCTGGCAGCGCTCGATCCAGTAGCCGCTCACCCCGACATTGTCCGTTGAAGCCGTCCAAGAAAGATTAATCTGGCTGCTGCTGGCTGCGGTCGCATTGAGGCTCGACGGAGCCGATGGAGGAGTAATGTCGGCCGTCGTAAATGTGAAATCGCTGCTGGTGGCTGGATTCCCGGACGAATCTTTGCTTTTGACCCGGTAATGATACAACGTCGAACTGGAAAGACCTGAAAGTACCACACTGTGGCCGGTAACAAAAACAGGATCTAGTGAACTGCTGCTTCCGTAGG
>SCUR01000066.1 GCA_004297235.1 Candidatus Manganitrophaceae bacterium
AGATGCGATCGGGGTTGGCCCTCGCTCCCGACGAAGAAGGTTTTATCAACACCCTCCCCCTTCCGGCCTACTCCGCGCTGAAGGTGGCGGTGATCTCCGACCAGCCGGGGAGCACCATCGCGATCCTGTCGAACATCACCGCCCGCGCCTACGCCTTCAATATGATGTCGGACCTCTATCACCTCTCCTTGCAAAGTCTCTATACAGCGCGATCGGTGATATCGGCTCAGGGGCAGGCCGCGCAATCCGACTGCCAGATCGATCTGATGGCGCCGGCGATCGCGCAGACGGAGAAGCTGGCCGTGCAGATTCATGCCTCGGTGGAGGAGATCCAGCGGGCGTATGCCGCGATGGCCGGCGAGGTCAACACCATCATGGAGGTGTCCGCCCGGCTCGAGCAGTTCAACGACATCGCCCGAGCCTCGTTATCCCAGATGTTCCGGCCCTCTCTGGCGAATCGGGCCATCGGAAGGTAGACAAATGAAAAAGACTTTCTACGTTCTGCCGCTTGTCTTTCTTGTTGTGATCCTGTCGCACTCGACCTCCCATGCGATCGAAATGGAGTACTACACTTACAACGGCTTTAATGCGGTGGTCAGCGCGTTTACAAAGATCGCGCTGATCTTCAGCGACGCCGATTACAAGGGCCTCTTCTTCACGGTCATTGTGCTCGGGATCCTCATGGGAGGGGTGGTGGTCTATTTTCTCGCCCTTTCGGGGGGCCGCGTCACGCCCCTTTCCTGGACCTGGCCGGTCGGCATCGGGATCTCCCTCTATCTGGCCCTGGTCTTACCGAAGGGAACGCTCCACATCTATGATCCGGTGAAAAACCAATATCAGCCGGTCGGAGGGATTCCGGACGGCCTGATCGCGCTCATCGGCGCCCTCAACAAGGTCGAACGGGGCCTGATCGATATCGTTTCCACCGCCGCCGACCCGGTCGGGTATCAGCAGCAGGCCGGCGGGGTCGGCTTCGACATGCTTCTGAACATCCAGTCTAAAGGGGTGCTGCTGTCGGACCAGTATATTCACCAGTCTCTGCGGAAATATGTCGAGGATTGTCTCTATTTCGAGGTGGCGCGTCCCGGAACGACCCTCACCATCAATGATCTGGCCAACAATGCCGACTTCATTCCCCTGTTCAGGAAGGCGGCGAGCCCCGCGATCTATACGACCTTTTACGAAGACGCCAAACCGGAGGGGAGGACTCTGAAATGCTCGGACGCGATGCCGGCGATCGAGGCGAAGATCACAAATCCCTCGCTCTTTGAGAACACCTCCCAAGCGAGGTGCGCCGACGCGGGATTCGATCCGAGTATTCCGAGCGAATACAACCAGTGTAAAGGGATGTTCACGAGTCTGGTCAACTGGGTTCAGGGAGCGGTGTTCGACGCCACACAGATTTACCGGCAGAATGCGATGGCTCAGTCGCTCTCCTCCGTGGCGCAATCGGCCAGCCCCGATACGGCGATCGCCGTCCTTGCGGGACGAGACACCGGGACCTCCCTGCTCTCGACAGGAGTGGTGGCCAACGAGTGGATTCCGATCATCCGGGCCGTCATCACGGCGATTGCGATCGGCTTGCTCCCTTTTCTGGTGATCTTCATTCCGACCCCTCTCTTTGGCAAGGCGGTGACGCTGATCGCGGGGTTCTTTATCTGGCTGACTGCCTGGGGGGTGACCGACGCCATCGCCCATCAATTTGCAATGGATTATGCCGTAAAGGCCTTTGCGGAGGTACGACAGTACCAGTTGGGGCTCACCGCCATTTCCACATTCGGGACCGCCTCATTAAAGACCCTCGCCGCGTTCGGGGCGATTCGCTGGTCCGGCTTGATGCTCGCCACGGTGATCACGACGATGCTAGTTCGGTTCGGAGGCCATGCGCTCAGCATGCTGGCAGGACAAATCACATCGTCTCCCCAGCACGCGGCCCAGGTGACTGGGAGAGTGACGACTCCCGAGGGAGGGGCCGGTCTGATCAGCGCGCTCGAGAACGCGCCCCCGGTGATGGCCAACGCCTATAAGTTTGATTTTTGGCAAAGGACCCATGCGAAGGCGAACACGATGGCCAGAAGCACGGGCGAGGGGTTGGGATTGCTGGACACGGATTCGGCGTTCGAGGTCGGCGGCATTCAGGGGCAATCCGCGCG
>SCUR01000067.1 GCA_004297235.1 Candidatus Manganitrophaceae bacterium
ATACGCGGTCATGTCGTCTCCTTTTCAATGCGCGATGCCATATATTCGATCGCGCCGTTCAACGTCGTCAGTTTGGGATAATCCGCCTCAGGAATTTCCACTTTGAATGTCTGATGCAGCGCGATCATGATGTTGAGGAGATCCATCGAATCGATGTCGAGCTGCTCCCGGAAATTGAGATCGGGCTTCAGCTGTGTCAGATCGGCCTCCGGCGCAATTCCGCCGAGCGCTTTGAGAATGATTTCCTTGATTTCTTCTCTCGTTCGTTTCGCAGTCATAACCGTCTCGGCTCCTGTAGGAGGCGATCGACGGCGGAGAGGAAGAGGCCGCCGCGATGGCCGTCGGTGACCCGGTGGTCCCCCGCGAGGCTGACGGTGATGACCCGCCGCGGGATCACTTTTCCCTCGACCACCCAGGGGCGCTCGACGATCTTCCCGAACCCGACGATCGCGACCTGCGGCGGGTAGATGATCGGATAAATTCCTTCCACCCCTTGCTCGCCGAGGCTGGTGATCGTGATCGTCGGATCGGAGAACTCGGAGCTTCGCAACGATCCCGACCTCGCCCGTTGAACGAGGTCGCGAAACTGCCGCATCAGGGTATCGAGGTCGAGGCGGTCGGCATTGTGAAGGGCCGGGGCGACGAGCCCGCCTTGTCGCAGAGAGATCGCCACACCGACATGGATCGCCTCGCTTTGAACGACCTTTCCCTCCTTCCAGACGGCGTTCAGCTCGGGAACCTCGCGCAGGGCGAGCGCCACCGCCTTGATCAGCAGGACGCCGTAGAGGAGCCGGTCGGGGACCGAGCGCTTTTGGTTTTCTTCGGCCAGCCAGGTCATCGCCCGATGCAGGTCGACCGTGGTCTGAAGATAGTAGTGGGGGATCTCCCGTTTGGAGCGGGCCATCGCCGCCGCGATCGCGTGGCGCATCCGGGCGGTCCGATCGAGAGGCGGCAGGCCGAACGTCCGATCGACGGGGGCTTTCTCCACGGCCGGTTTGCCGGCCGCCGCTTGTTCAACGTCTTCCCGTGTGATCGCGCCGCCGGGTCCGCTCCCTTTCACCTTCATCAGATCAACACCGAGCGACTCGGCCCGTTTTCGCGCGAGAGGGGAGATCCGAATCCGGCCCGTTTCGGACAATCGGATCGTCGGCGGTATCACGGGGGAGATCGTCTTGGGTCGGGGAGGGACCGGTCGGGGGATCTCCGTCGAGATCGGTGCCGCAGGCGCTCCCTCTTCTCGAATGATCGCCAGCGGTGTGCCGACCGGGACTTCGGTTCCGGTTTCGACCAAAATCTTTTCGAGGACGCCGTCGGTGAAATTCTCAACTTCGATCACCCCTTTGTCGGTCTCCACCTCGGCGAGGATCTCCCCCTTCTCCACCGGATCGCCCGGTTTCTTTTTCCACTCCACCAGCGTAGCGGAGCGCATGTCGGCGCCGAGGATCGGCATCAGAAATTCAGCCATGGCTTTGAACCATCTCCTGAGCGGTTTTTACGATCGTATCGACCTGCGGCAACGCCGCCTCTTCCAGATGTTTCGCATAGGGAATCGGGACCTCGGCGCTGCAGACCCTCGCCACCGGGCCGTCGAGATCATAGAAAGCCCCCTCCATGATCCGGGCGCTGATCTCGGCGGCGAAGCTTCCGGTCCTCCACATTTCATCGACGATGACGGCCCGGTGGGTTTTTGCCACCGAGGCGAAGATCGTCTCTGTATCGAGGGGGCGAAGGACGCGCAGGTCGAGGACCTCCGCGTCGATCCCGATCGAGGCGAGCCGGTCGGCCGCTTCGATGCACTTCCAAAGTGAGCCGCCGTAGGTGATCAGGGTGATGTCGCTTCCCTGCCTTCGGACGGCGGCCTTCTCCAGATCGACCGGATCGATCGTCTCGTCGATCTCCCCCTCCAACGGATAAAGGAAGGCGTGCTCGAAAATGATCACCGGGTCGGGCTCGCGAAACGCGGCGGAGAGAAGCATCCCCTTGGCGTCGGTCACCGTCGCGGGGGCGAGGACACGGATGCCGGGGACATGCGCATACCATCCCTCCAGACTGTGCGAGTGCTGCGCCGCCACTTGACGCCCCGCGCCGGTCGCCATCCGGATGACGAGGGGAACGCTGAACTGTCCCCCCGACATGTGTCGCAGCGTCGCGGCGTTGTTGACGATCTGATCGAGCGCCAGGAGGCTGAAGTTGACCGTCATTACCTCGACGATTGGCCGCATCCCGCCGAGGGCGGCCCCGATCCCCGCGCCGACGAAGGTCCCCTCCGAGAGGGGGGTGTCGCGGACCCGCTCCGGGCCGAACTCTTCCAACAACCCCTTGCTGCACGCGTAGGCGCCGCCGTATCTCCCGACATCTTCTCCCATCAGGAAGACCCGCCGATCTTTCTGCATCGCTTCCCGGAGGGCTTCCCGAATCGCTTCACGATAGGTTATTTTTTTCATCTATCCTACTCCTCGGCCCTCGGTGAGGTGACGTCCTTCGTCAAATCTTCAACCGGCTCCCATGGACCGGCTTCGGCGAACGCGACCGCCTCGGCCACTTCGGCGTCGACGGCCGCTTCCATCTTTTTGAGATCGGTCTCGTCGAGCTGCCCTTCTTTTTGGAGACGCGCAGTGAATGTGACGATCGGGTCTCGTTGTTTCCAAGCCTCGACCTCTTCTTTGGCTCGATAAAGCTCCGGGTCGTACATCGAGTGGGCGCGGAACCGGTAGGTCCGCGTCTCCAGAAGAAAGGGCCCCCCTCCGACACGGATAAATTCCACCGCGCGACGCGTCGCCTCTTTGACCGCGAGAACATCCATCCCATCGACCGCGGTATTGGCGATGCCGTATGCTTCCGCTTTGTGGGCAATGTCGATCTGGGACTGATGCCGATGGAGCGCCGTCCCCATCGCATAGAGATTGTTTTCGCAGAGAAAGAGGACCGGCAACTTCCAGAGGGCGGCGAGGTTGAGCGATTCGTGAAATTCCCCCTCGGCAACCGCCCCGTCTCCGAAGAAGCAGGCGGTGATTGCCGAGCGCTTCTGCATTTGATCGGCCAGCGCGAGACCGACGGCGACCGGGAGCCCCTCGCCGACAATGGCATAGCCGCCGTAGAACCGCCGGCCGGCGTCGTAGAAATGCATCGAGCCGCCCCGCCCCCGGCTACAGCCGTTCGCTTTCCCGTAGAGCTCCGCCATCAGCGGCCCCATCGCCATCCCGCGCGCCAGTGCATGGCCATGCTCCCGGTAGGTCGCGACGACGGCGTCTTCCGACGTCAGCGCCTGCATGGCGCCGACGGCGACCGCCTCTTCGCCGATGTAGAGGTGAAGGAAGCCGCGGATTTTTCCTTTCGTATAAAGCTCGGCCGATTTTTCTTCAAACCGGCGAATCCGAAGCATCTGACGGAGGAGGGTCCGGGCGTGATCCCGGCCGGGGAGCGTTGTCATGGCGATACCTCCAGTGGAAGGAGCGGCCGGTCTTTCATTTCCGCGATCAAATCGTGCTCGTAAAATTTCACGTCGAGCCCTTTTCGTGCGAGCCGCCGGCGAATCGCTTTCATGAAGAGGCCCGGCCCCTTCGAGAGCGACCCGGCCACCGCCTCCTCGTTCACGACCCATCGGCTGAGCGCCGAAAGGGGGCAGCCGGCCAGGACATCGAGCGATTTCCCGATATCGAGCGTGGTCTCGACGCCGCATGAAGGGGAGCCCCCGATCCCGACGACCCCGATCACCGTGAACCCGGAGGCGAGATAGTCTTCGATCTCTTTCACGGCTTCGTTCGCCAGCCTCCGATAGATCCATTTCGTATATCCGATAAAGAGGGGACGCCAAAACCGTCGGAGGCTATAGAGAAGGGTCCCTTTCGATCCATAGATGTTCAGGATAAAAGATTTCAGGACGCCCCCCCAGGCTTGCTGTTCGGGGCATCGGAGCTGACAAAGACCGGCCCCGTTTTGGATGAATGCTTCGACGACCTCCTCCACGCAGCCTCGCCTGAACGCGCCGCCAAGATAACGGACGTTTTGGTTGAGGAGGCAATGGGAGAGAAAGATCACCTTCTTGCCCCGCTCGTCTTTCAGTTTTTCCTGAACGAGGGCGACGATTTTCCGATTCATCGAAATCTCCTTACGCCATTTCCAATGTGGAGGTGTCCCCTTCGGGGAGACCGAGCTCCTGCGCCTTCAGCAATCGCCGCATGATCTTCCCGCTTCGGGTTCTCGGCAGCGACGGACGGAAGTCGATCTCTTTCGGCGCCACCGCCGCCCCCAGCCGGGTCCGGGCGAAGGCGAGCAGATCGCGCCGGAGCGCCTCGGACGGCTCATGTCCGGACTTCAACGAGACGAACGCCTTCACCACCTCCATCGCGACCGGATCGGGTTTTCCGATCACACCCGCTTCGGCGACCGCCGGATGCTCCATCAGAACGCTCTCCACCTCAAACGGCCCGATCAGATGTCCCGAGGTCTTGATGACATCGTCGGCCCGGCCGACGAACCAGAAGGTGCCGTCTTTCTCCCGCTTCGCCAAATCTCCGGTCAGGTACCATCCGCCTGCGAAACATTTTCGATACCGCTCCGGCTCATTCCAGTAACCGCGGAACATCGACGGCCATCCGGGCCGAAGCGCCAGCTCCCCCTGCACCCCCGGCGCTTCGATGACTGCGATCTCTCCCGTTTCGGTTTTCCCGACGATCGCCGCCTCGATCCCCGGAAGGGGACGCCCCATCGCGCCGGGACGGATCTCCAGTGCGGCGAAGT
>SCUR01000068.1 GCA_004297235.1 Candidatus Manganitrophaceae bacterium
TTGGAGCATCCCACCAATCATTCTTCCCATGCCTGAGCCTGAGAATTGTCTCCTTAAGATCTCAAGAGAACGGATAATAGAAAGACCGGCCTCATGAAGGGTCGCCAAGCGCCGCGTAAAATAAATGATTTCCTTAAAAGGGACTCCAAAGAGCGCTGTTACTCCACGCCAGGAGAACGCTTCCGGGACCGCCTCTGGAGAGGCCTCCTCTCCGGCGATTTCATCCAAAACGATCGGGAAATAACCCATCCCCTGGATTTTCTGGATCGCCTCTTCCCGATTGGGGGCGGCCAAGGTTTCACGCAAGAGCATCCCCTGCGCATCGACCGCCTCATAAATAAATTTCATGCGCTACCCGCCTCCTTTTCGAAGGAAGTCGACTCCAAAACCTCTTGTAAGGTGGTGATTCCCTCCAATACCAAGCGAAGCCCTTCTTCTCTTAACATCTTCATGCCGGTCCGGTGCGCTGCGGTACGAATCTGCTCCAGAGGTTGCCTCGCCGTGATCATCTCCCGGATTTCCGGGGAGATCGGCATCATTTCATAGAGGCTGACCCTCCCCCGGAATCCCGTCATTCCGCACGCATCGCATCCTTTTCCATAAAAGAGGCAATCGGATATTAAGCCGAATTCTTTTAGATGGAGCGACTCAGTCGGCCCGACGGGAAAATCCGTTTTGCACTCGACGCAGATTTTCCGGATCAGCCGTTGGGCAACCACGCCGATGAGCGTATCTGCAATGAGATAAGGCTCCACCCCCATGTCCATCAAACGCGCGATGGCCGAAGGCGCATCTCGGGTGTGGAGGGTGGAAAAGACCAGATGGCCTGTCAGGGCTGCTTGGATGGAAACCTTTGCCGTTTCGATATCGCGGATCTCGCCTACCAGAATAATGTCCGGATCCTGTCTTAGAATAGCCCGCAGCGAGGAGGCGAAGGTAAGACCGATCTCGGGATTGATTTCGATCTGCATGATTCCGTCCAGGTCGTATTCAATCGGATCTTCGGTTGTGATAATTTTGGTTCCGACGGTATTCAGTTCTACCAGGGCAGCGTAGAGCGTGGTCGTCTTTCCGGAACCGGTCGGCCCGGTAAGCAGAATAATTCCATGAGGCGATGCCAGAAAACTTCTGAAGCGATCGAGGTGCGTCCCGGCCATTCCGAGCCGTGTCAGGTCCAGACTCACTGCCTCCCGGTTGAGAACACGTAGGACCATACTCTCCCCAAAGATCGTCGGGAGGGTCGAAACCCTCAATTCGATCAGCCGTTTATTGAGGAAGATTTTGATGCTTCCGTCCTGGGGAAGGCGGCGCTCCGAGGTATTCAGATCGGCCATTACCTTTAACTTGGTTACAACGACGAGGGCAACTTTATTCGGCAGAAAGAGAAAATCATGAAGGATCCCATCAACCCGATAGCGGATCTGGCTGCCGGTTGAAGAGGGCTCGATATGGATGTCACTTGCTTGGAGCGTCATCGCCTGAGAAAAGAGATAATGGACGAGCCGGAGAATCTGGGGTTTGCTGACGAGACTTTCAACCTCCTCCTGAACCTCTTCGGCAAGAATTTGGTCAAAGAAATCGGCTCGAGGAAGGACCGCTGTTTCTTCGGGGTAGTATTGCTCCAATAATGCATCTAAATATTGAGGCTCACAGGTCACCCCCTGTACCTTCATTTTTAGACTCAACTCCAGGTCCCGGAGCGCCCCTGCATTCGCTGGATCTGAAGTGGCGACCCTCAAGATCCCAGCCCGGATTTCGAGCGGGACCAGACGATAGAGCCTGGCCAAAGAAGCCGGAACCTTGGCAATGGCATCAATGTCAGCCGTCATTCGCTCCACTCTGTCACCAGAAGATTTCTCCATGGAAAGGCAATCCTTTAGTTTTCCGTTACGGCCAATACTTCAGCAATAGATGTGACACCTAAAAGAACTTTATTAAATCCGTCTTCCCGTAAAGAGCGCATGCCGCCGGCCAATGCGGCCTTCCTGATCTCCGCGCTCGGCCGGCGCTCCAGTGTCAGGGCTTTAATCGATTCAGTAAAAGGCATCATTTCAAAAAGGGCGACTCGTCCTCGGTATCCTGTTTGGCCGCAGCGAAGGCATCCCCTGGGTCGGAAGATCTCTCGCTCCTCCTGAACCCCCAATCGTTTCCGTTCGTGATCACTGAGTCGACTCGTAATCTTGCAAGCAGAACATAATTTCCGGACCAACCGTTGGGCAATGATGGTCCGAAGAGAAGCCGCGATCAGAAAAGGCTCCACGCCGATATTGATCAGCCGATTGATCGCAGACGGCGCATCGTTTGTATGAAGGGTGCTGTAGACCTTGTGACCGGTCATCGCGGAGCGCATAGCAATCTCTGCGGTCTCGAAATCCCGGATCTCCCCCACCAGGATCACGTCCGGATCGTGCCTTAAAATGTGACGCAGCGCGCGCCCGAAGTCGAGGCCGACTTTGGAGTGGACCTGAATCTGGCTTATTCCATCCAAGGTATATTCCACAGGATCCTCGGTCGTAATGATTTTAATTTCTCTCGACTGTGTTTCTTTCAGCGCCGCATAGAGGGTCGTCGTCTTTCCGGAACCGGTCGGACCTGTAACCAGCAGAATGCCGTCAGGCGCTTTAATCAAATCGATAAAGGTCCGGCAATCCTCTTCCAGAAACCCGAGCTCTTTGATGCCCGGGGCCAAGCCCTCTTTGTCTAAAATTCTGAGGACCAGACTCTCTCCATATTTGGCCGGGACGCTGGAGACGCGAAAATCGACCACCTTTTGGAATACGTTCATCTGAATCCGGCCATCCTGTGGAAGCCGGTGTTCCGTAATATCCATGCCGGAGAGGAGCTTCACACGCGAAATCACGGCAGCCTGGTAGGAGGGCGGGATATAATCCCGATCGTAGCAAACGCCATCAAGCCGATAACGGACGCGTAGAGCATGCCTGAGCGGCTCTAAATGAATATCGCTGACCCCGGAGGTCACCGCCTGTGTCAGCAGCTCATGGACCAGATGAATAATTGTTTCATTTTCATTAAAGAAAGGGGTTATTTCCGGTGAGGAAATCCCGGCGGGAGCCTCTTCCTCGGCCGAGAAATATTTTGACAAGAGCGTTTGTATTTTTGTCGGATCGGCCACGGCAAAGGAAACCGGCCGATGGAGATAGAATTGGATGGTATCCTGTGCGGCCAGATCGGTCGGATCGGAGAGCGCAATCATCAGTTTCTCTCCCTCCTCCTTGATTGGAAGGACCTGGTATTCGACCGCCAACGCCTTTGGAAAAATTTTAATGAGATGCGCGGCGGGGGAGAACGCTCTCAGATCGATATAAGGGAGATGAAAATGGGCCGCCAAGGTCTGAGCAAGGATTTGCGAGGAGATCCATCCTTTCTTCACCACCGCCTCTCCCAGGCGGATCTTTCGTTCTGCCTGGAGTTGGAGCGCCTCCTCAAGTTGGTGAGGAGTGAGAATTCCTTTATCAACTAAGATCTCCCCAAGCCGCATCACATCTATCTCCCGAGAAAGAGCGTGATCGGAATCGTCCTCAGTTGAGCGCGGGGGTCGGAGAGGTCCTCGAAATTTCCTTTCACGGTGAGATGAACCTTCATACCGCTCGGCAGGTACGGTGCCCGAAAAAGGACCGGTCCGAAAGCGGGTATCTGCCCGCGCAGATCAAATCGAAGCCCTCCCCTCATTTCTGTGATCCGATAGAGCCCCGGTGAGATCGCCCCCGGCTGCTCTAGGTACACTTCGTCACCCGTTTTGAGATGATGGAATCCGTCATCAACGGCCACGGAATTCAATAAGCCGGTGCTGTCAAAGAGACCGAGACTGCCGAAGGTGACCGGCTCGTTGGAAACAAAGGTTGCCGGAAGAAGCTCTGTCGTCGTAAAAGTCCTGTTGATATTATCCACGCCGCTGATCGTAAAAAAGCCTGCCTAAGGTAT
>SCUR01000069.1 GCA_004297235.1 Candidatus Manganitrophaceae bacterium
CCGACATATTCCAAAAACAGATCGAGACTCGGAGGGCGCTTCCCTTCATATTGCCGGATCAATGCGACCGCTTCTTCACGGCTCATCCGGTGATTCCGAATATCGAGCGAGGCAAGATGGGAGGGACGGGTATAGCCCCGCTTGATAAATTTGATGTAGTCGCGGACCCCCTGCATGTAGCATTCGATCTTTTCGTATCCGTAACCGGGCGGCACATTCTCCACCTGATCTTCGCTCCACCCCAGCTCTTCCTGAATGATCCTCACCTGCCGCTTGACGTCCCAGGGAATGTAAGAGCCGAGGCAGACCGATCGGTATTTGATCTTCCGCAGCTCTTTGAGCGGGGGATAAGTAAACGGCTTGAGATCCCGCTCATCAACCGCCCCTTCCAGCCGAATGAGCATATCTTGGGCGGTGATTCCGAGATTCACGTAGCGGTTGAATCGCTTTTCGTCGACCTCCTCCGGCTGATCGTAGCTGTAATAGGCGGTATATTCCGAGGAGGGCTCCCCCCACATCACCAGGGGAACCTGATACCGGAGGGCGACCCACATCGGATAGGCGAAGATCCCGGTGTGGCAATGCCAACAAAAGTCCCCCTTCTCCAGAAAGGTCTGAAGCATCAACTTTTGCACTATCTTCCAATTCGGTGTGAAGTGATGGAAGTCGACCCCCAATTTCCGAAGGGTCCGTCGGGTGTTTTCGAGGACCGTCGGTCTCAAAAACCCATGGTCGAACCGAACGACGAGCGGCCGGAGACCGTACTCTTTGACAAGATAGTAGAGGGTCCAGGTGCTGTCTTTCCCGCCGCTGAAGGGGACAATACAGTCGTAGTCGGACGTTCCCCGATGCTCGGCGATGAGCGCGTCGAGCTCCTTTTTCTTCGCCGACCAATCGATTTGGGTCTGTTTATACTCCTGCTGGCGGCAGATGTTGCAGACCCCTTCCGCGTCGAAGGTGATCGTCTCATGTGTTTCGGGAAGGACACACCGGGTGCATCGTCTCAATTCCGCCATCGTTGATTCTCCTATCACACTTTCCGAAACACCGGCTCCAGCAATCGCCCTTCGATCATCTCATCAAGCATCTTGTACTCTAAGGTATACTTCAGAATCTCCATCACCTCATCATAAACCGACAAGACCCGCTCGATCTTCTCGTTGTCATGGGGAAGGGAAATGTTGTGGCCGCCGGTGAAGAGAACCCCTCGTTTGACGCATTCCTGCTGAAAAAGAGTCTTCATCTTGAGGACCTCTTTTTCTTCCCCTTTGAAGTTGAGGACCGTCCGGATCGGATAGCCGTCTATCGAGAGGGTCCCCTCCAGTCCTTTCTCGCGAATCTGCTGCTCGATTCCGCTCTTCAATTTTTCTCCCTGCTTCCAAAGGGCGGGGGTCACCTTGTTTTCGAGAATGTATTGGATCGTGGCGATCGCCGCCGCGATGGAGAGGGTCTCCCCGCCGAAGGTAAACGAGAAGAAGATCTCGTCGAAGAATTTCATGATGTCGCGCTTTCCGACGATGGCGGAGATCGGCATGCCGTTCCCCATCGCTTTCCCGATGCAGGTCAGATCGGGGGTGACATCGAAATAGGATTGCGCTCCGCCGATATCGAATCGAAACCCGGTCACCACCTCATCGAAGATCAAAAGCGCGCCATGCTCCTGAGCGAGCTTCTTCACCTTCGCCAGAAAATTCTTCTGAGGCGCTTCGAGACTAACCGGCTCCATGATCACGCAGGCGATCTGATTCGGGTACCGGTCGAAGCAGGCCTGCAGGCTCTCGATCCGGTTGTACTGAAACGTCACCGTCTTCTTCTTGACCTCTTCCGGAATGCCGATGCTTCGCGTCGTCGTCGAGATGTACCAATCCTGCCAGCCGTGGTAGCCGCAGCAGGCGACGATCTCCCTCCCTGTCGCGGCCCGCGCCAGGCGGACGGCGGCGGAGGTGACATCGGAACCGTTCTTCCCGAACCGGACCATTTCGGCGGAGGGGATGATGCGAGTGAGCAGCTCGGCCAGATCGTACTCCAGATGATGAGGGAGGGTGTATGCCGTTCCTTTTTTCAGCGTCGCCTCAATCTCGCGGTTGACCGGCTCAAACGCATAACCGAGAAGGCAGGCCCCGAGCCCCATCGTGAAATCGATGAACCGGTTTCCGTCGATATCGGTCAGCAGCGCCCCTTTTCCCTCCCGCACGAAGAGCGGCGCAGCGCCGACGCTGAACTGGAGGGAGGACTTGCTGAAGGTCTGCGATCCGCCCGGGATAATCTGCATCACCTTGTCGAACTGAGAGAGACTCTTTTCGAATCGAAGCGGCTTTCCCTTCATCGCTTTAATGCCGGCTTTATCCCCTTCCAAGGAGCGGCGATATCCCTCGTTCGGGATAATGTGTTTCGTCTTTTCGACGAGCGCCGGATTCGCTTTGACGAGGCTCGCCACGTCGGCATAGGTGAAGTCCCGTCCTTCCAACTGTTTGAGGATCGCTTCGAGGACCTCCGCATCTTCCTTGTAATCGAGACTCAGGTGAATGTGGGACAGGTCCTCCTCGCCATAGGGGAGAAAAACCGTATTGAACCGTTTCGATCGTCGAAGGTACGGCCCGACATGCTCCCGCTCGGACGGCAGCTTTGCCTCCGAATCGGCCTTCAGAATCGCCTTTCCCGCCATCACCTCCACGTCGAAGCCGTCGATGATATTAGTCAAGATCAGGTAGTCGGGCTTGAGCGCGTCAAATTGGGCCAGCGCATGCTGGACGAGCCGAGGGTCGGTGAGCAGACAATCTCCGGTGATCCGGACCACCGCATCCAATCGATAGGCTCGGACCGCTTTGGCGAACCGGCCGAGAACATCCTCCACGCTTCCCCGGACGACCTGCCAGCCGTGTTTCTGAGCCAGCTCCACCAGAGAGTCGTCTTCCTTTTCTTCGGAGGTCGCCAAGATGCGCTGATCGATGGCGATCTTTTCACATCGTTCGAAGACCCATTCGATCGCCGGCTTTCCGAGCAAGGAATGAAGCATTTTTCGAGGATATCGGCTGGAGCTGTTTCTGGCTTGAACGACAATGGCGCGCGGCATATCAGGACACCTCCAAGGAATAAAGCTTTGCCCCTTCGACCGAAA
The DNA here is from genome assembly GCA_004297235.1 of Candidatus Manganitrophaceae bacterium. Lineage (GTDB taxonomy): Bacteria > Nitrospirota > Nitrospiria > SBBL01 > Manganitrophaceae > Manganitrophus. The sequence continues at coordinate 3,119 of SCUR01000069.1, forward strand.
CCTTCAATACGACCTCTCCCCTTATACCGGTCTGGATGAGATGATCCGAAGCATCGATCCCCTCGATCCGGACAGATTCAATCGACTTCCCCCCTTTGAGCAATTCGATCGACACCCTTCCCTCGGTCGCGTCGACATTGACCAGAATCGTCCCTTTTTGACAGGTCACCGGTCGGGTCGTCATCGTCCCCGGCTCCCCGGTCGCATAAACAAAGCCGTCCTTCCTTAACGTGGCTAGGCCGACGCTGAACCGATGGCTCTCTTCATCAAAGAGGAGCTGGGCGTTGCCGATCCCGTGGCTGAAATTCGACCCTCCATAATAAAGGTCGATTCCCCCTTTCCTGAAGAGAGGAAGATTCGCCGTGGTGATCATCCCCGAGTCCCACCCCGACTCGCTCAGCGGAATCAAAGGCTCCTCCGAGAAGCGGGTCCACCGCCTGCCGTCGGGGCTGGTCGCGAGGAAGACTTCCATCTTCCCCTCGTGGGTTCCTTTCGCGAATTCATAATCCATATAAAAGAGCCAGAGAAGCCCCAGATAACCGCCGCCGTAATTGAAACCGCAGAGCCCGTAGAAATCGGCCCATTTGAATCCCCGCGCGACGGCCAA
>SCUR01000070.1 GCA_004297235.1 Candidatus Manganitrophaceae bacterium
GTTGATTCCTCCGCTGACCGCGCTCTTGAGCGTCATTTGGGCCTTGGGGTTTATCAGCCTCACCGGCATGAAGCTCGACCTTTGGACGAAGGGGCTGACGCCGATCTTGATCGTCGCGATGGCGGCGGGGCATTCGGTGCAGATCTTGCGCCGGTTCTACGACGCCTTGGAATATGCGATCGGGATGGACGTCCCCGACCCGGCGCAGAAAACTGCCGTCGTCGAGGCGACGTCGAAGATGGCGCCGGTGCTGCTGACCGCCGGGCTGGTCGCCGCGGCGAGCTTCGCCTCGCTCGTCACGTTTCAGCTCTCCACCTTCCGCTCCTTCGGATTGATGACCGCCTTCGGCATCGTGAGCGCCCTGGTTTTGGAGATGACCTTCATCCCCGCCCTCCGCTCGCTCATTCCCCCGCCGAGCGGGGAGGAATTGGAGGTGGTCCTGCGCAAAACGTTCTCCAACCGCTTCCTCACCAAAATCAGCCGCTGGGTCCTCGGTCCGGAGCAGAAATGGATTCTGGTGGGGGGCGCCGTGGTGGCGCTGGTCGCGCTGCTCTTCGCCAACCGGATTGTTTTGACCAACTCCCTTCGCGATCTTTTCTTCAGCCACACCGATCTGCGCAAAGACGATGCGGTCTTGAACCAGAAGTTCGGCGGGACCTCCACCCTTAACATTCTGATCAGCACGCCGCAGCCCGACGGGCTGAAAGACCCGAACATGATGCGGGCGATCGAAGGGCTTCAGACGCGGTTGAAGGAAAACCCGGCGGTCGGCCGGACCGAATCGTACGTCGATTACGTCAAGCGGATGCGGCGGACCTTCTACCAGGACGATCCCCGCTCGGAGCAGGTCCCCGACAGCCCTGAAGAGGCGGCGCAGTTTCTCTTCCTCTATTCGGTCTCCGGCAATCCGGACGATTTCAAGCGGCTGGCCGACACCGGATATCAGAATGCGGTGATCCTGACTTTCTTGAAAACCGACGCGACGCAAGTGGCCGAGCAGTTGATCCAGACGATCAACGAGTACAAGGCGGCCCACTTCCCCCCCGATGTCACGGTCGGCGTCGCCGGGAGCGTCCCGGTGACGCTCGCGCTCAACGATGTGATCATCCGCGGCAAGCTCCTGAATATCGTCCAGATGATCGCGATCACCTTTCTTCTCTCCTCCGTCATCTTCCGCTCTTTTTGGGGTGGGGTGGTCGTCTCCATTCCCCTTGTCTTTGCGGTGCTTTGGAATTTCGGCTTCATGGGACTCACCCGAATCCCGCTCGGGATCTCCACCGCCGCGGTTTCCGCGATGGCGGTCGGGATGGGAGCCGATTACGCGATCTACATTCTCTACCGGCTGCGCGAGGAGCTTTCGCTCAACCGGCACCTCGACCGGGTCGTTCAGGTCACCCTCGCCACCGCCGGCAAGGCGATCCTCCTGATCGCCGTCGCTTTCGCAGCCGGCACCTTCCTCGTCACCTTCACCGGCTACTACCTTCACATGGAAGGGATCTTGATGCCGCTCGCCATGCTGACGAGCGCCGCCGCGGCGGTGATCCTGATCCCCGCCGCCGTCATGACCTTCCGCCCTCACTTCATTTTCCGGGTCATTCCCTCCGAATGGATTGAACTCTACACCCGCGGCGACGCGCAAAAGTTCAACGTCGAAGGGGACGTTTTGAAAAAACCCAAAAAGTAAGAGAAACAAATGCGTGAGGAGTGAGTAGTTAGGAGTGAGGAGGAATACCAAAAATGGAAAAACCTCACAAAAAGCTCAATGCCTGGAAGCTTTCCATTGATCTCGTCACACAGGTTTACAAAATAACCAAAACCTTTCCTAAAGAAGAACAGTACTGCTTAACGAGTCAAATTCGAAGGGCCGCAATCAGTATTCCCAGTAACATTGCCGAGGGTGCGGCACGACAAACGAGGAAGAAGTTTTCAAACTATCTTCATATGGCACAAGGTTCCCTAAGTGAACTAGATACGCAGCTTCAGATCGCCAGGAATTTAGACTATCTCCGATCCATTGAATGGGAAATCCTTGAGGCCCAGATGTACCAGATTGATAAAATGATCAGCGGCCTCATTCGAAGCAATATTGTCAAACGTCAGAGACCTTAATCTTTTCCTCCTCACTCCTTACTCCTCACTGCTCCTAAAACCCCATCCACGTCAGTCCCGCTTTGCCGACCCAGACTAACGAGGCGAGATAGAGCCAGGTCATGCCGGCCATCAGATAGCCGGCGATGATGACGGCGCCGTCGTTTTCCATCATCCCCGCCGCGATCAAAAGAATCGACCAGGCGGGAAGGGTATTGGTAAAGGGGATCGGAAGCGGAAGACTCAAGACAAAGGCGCTGATGAGAATCGACATTCCGTTGAGGAAGTTGAACGAAGGCCAGTCTTTAAAGAAACGGAGGCGCGGGTGGAGAATCTTTTCAAGGCGGGTGGCGACCGCCAGCGCCCCCTTGATTAATTTTGTGAGGGTCGGATAGGGGATCTCCATGTTGAGCAGGCGGCGGGGAAGCCAGGGACGCTGACGCAGCGCAATCCGAAGGCCGAAGAACATCAGGATCAGGCCGAACGGGGTGGAAAGACCCGGCAGCGGGATCGGCGTGCAGAACGGCAAGGTTAAGAGGATGATCAGGACGTCAAAGCCGCGGCCGTGAAGGATCTCGATGATCTGCCCGACCGTGACCCCCTTGCCGTCGGCCTGTTTCAAAATCCGCCGGAGATCTTCCGACAGCCGCGTGGGAGGATGGCTCCCCTTCGGTTTCACGATCGCCGCTCCCCCATCGAATCGCTCCTCTCGCTTTTCTCCATCACTCGATTATAGCGAAGGACGCAGAGACGAACAATCCTTTTCTCACGACGATTGACTGGGGACCTTTTGGATGTCGGTTTCGGACGAGGTGGCTCCGACGGAAACCGTGGGCAGGACCTTCAGTGAGAGGGACTTGCCGGCCGGAGGGGTCAGCGCCCGATCTCGATAGGTTTTTGAGGAAGGATCGCGCTCGACCTTTTTACTGAGCCGATAGAGCTTCCAATACAAGGCCGCCATGCCGAAGAGGGACGATCCGATCTCCCGCGCGCGGCGCCAGGCGAAAACCAACCGCCCCTCTTTCGGAAAGGAGGAGCGCCGTTCGGAGCGGTGCTTCCTCCGGAAGATCCCCGCCTGTAGCGGATGGACCCCTTCGACGAACATCGAGCCGCGAAACCAGATCATCTGGCTGATCATCTTTCCGACCTTCTTCTCTCCGTCGGCCATCCGCCGGCGGAAGATCGTCTCGATATGCTCGAAGGTGTAGAACGACTTCCAGGCGTCGCGATAAGCCCGCATCCACTCCTCATGCGACATCTTCGAGTGGGTCGTGCAGGGATGCTCGGAATCGTATTTGTTCATATCGGGATCAAGCCAGGCCCCCTCGTTCACTAGGATCTGATGGTCCTCCGATCCGGGAAGCGGCGTCAGGACGAAGAACTCCACCAGGTCGAGCGGCAGCTCCTGCTTGAGAACCTCCACATCCCGCATCACCGATTCATACGTATCATTCGGAAAGCCGATGATGTAGCCGGCGTACGTGACGGCATGGACCTTCCGCCACGCCTGGAGCATGGCGCGGTATTCCTCCACGTTGTTCTGCTTCTTGCCGGTCTCTTTGAGCGTCTCGCGGTTGACGCTCTCCAGGCCGATGAAGACCTTCTTGCAGCCGGCCTGCGCCGCCTTTTCGATGAAGCGCGGCAGCCGGTGGCAGGCGGTATCGACCTGAATCAGGAGGGAGACCCGGATTTTATCCCGCTCCCGGAGAAGGATGATCCGGTCGAGGATCGCTTCCCAATTGCGGTTGCGGGCGAAATCGTCATCGGTGATGAAGTAGCAGTTCAACCCCCGCTTGTAATTCTCGCGAATGATCGCCTCCACATCGTCGGCCGTCCGCCAGCGCGATTTTCTCCCCTGCACGTTGATGATCGTGCAGAAACTGCACTCGAACGGGCATCCCCGTCCGGCATCGAAGGTGGTCACCCGTCCGACGTTGCGCGAGACCGCTTCGACCGGGAGGATCGGCATCGGCTGCCCTTCGAGCGACGGCAGATCGTCGAGAAAGTTGTAAAGCGGCTTCAGCCGGCCGTGAAGGGCGTCCTCCAGCAGATCCCCGAAGCGCACCTCCACCTCCCCCGCCACCAGCGTGATCCCTTCGTCCATCGCCGAGGTCAGATCCTCCGGAACGGTCTTCAACATCGAGAGGCATCCGCTCACGTGAAACCCGCCGATCATCACCGGAAGCCCCGCGGCGCGGAACGGCCGCGCCAGATCGATCGCGCGCGGATACTGGTTCGATTGCACCCCCGCGAAGCAGATCACGCCGGAGACATTGTCCGCCGTCAGCTGCCGGATGATTTTTTGGACCGGAATCCGCTGGTTGATCTCATCATAGACATCGATCGCCAGATCGACCTCCGGTCCCAATCGGCCAGAGGTCTTGACCTCTTCCGCGATAGTGTAGAGGCAGGCGAGGGTGTTGCTCGGAATCGACGACCGCAGCCACCGGATGACATATCCTTCATCATCATAATGAGAAGGCTTGATCAGCACGATGCGGAAAGATCGGTTCAAATAATCTCCTTTACAGAGCGGTTTCTTTGAGACACATGCAGCCTCGATGAATAACGGGGTTGAAGAGCCCGTGCAGGTGAGGACGTTAAGGGCAGCAACCAGTATAACAGGTTCTTTGAAAAATATGCCAGCGAAATTTGGTTCTTGCGGGATCAACCGGGAGAGAAACGCCTCTCTCTCTTTACACATTTTCGCCGCCCCTGGGAGGCCGCCCCTGGGGTTGACTGCTCCGGCGATAGTATGTTACCGCTAGAAGTAAGAATACGGATTATGAATCGTCCTTACGAAAAAAAGAACCACAAGCCTCCGCCTTCGGCCGGCCGACAAGCCGAAGAAGAAGAGGCCGCGGTCGCGATAGAGCGTTATCGCGATCTGGCGGAAGGAATCGACCACGGCATTGTCTGGGAGGCCGATGAAGCGCTTCGGCTTTGTATGGTGAGCCGCCGGGCGGAGAGGATCACCGGCTATTCTCTCGAGGCGTGGTGCGGGGAGCCTGATTTCTGGGAGAAGCACCTCCCACCGGAAGACCGGGACCGGGTCATGGCGAAATTCCGGAAAGCGTTGGAAGGAGAGGACGTACATTCCGATCATCGGTTCATTGCAGCGGATGGGCATATCCTCTGGTTTCATACCGGGATTCACGCCGCCCGCATGAAAGGGAAGATCGTCTATCGGGGTCTTTCGGTCGACATCACTTACCTCAAAGAAACGGAAGAAAAGCTCAGAGAGAAAACCAAAGCGCTCGAAGAAGCAAACCGGGTCAAGAGCTACTTTCTCTCCATCGCCTCCCATGAAATCCGGACCGCCTTGAACGCCATCCTCGGCTATGCCAGCCTTTTGAAAGAAGAGCGGACCCGAGCGGTCGAAGAGCGCAAAGAGATCCACGACCGGGTCTACAGCAACGCTTCCAACCTGCTCGATCTGATCAATCAGATTCTGGATCTGAACAAGCTGGAATCGGGCCAAGCCGACCTCCGCGCCGAGGTGAAGGAGGTTTCGCTCTCCCCCCTTGTGAAGGAGGTGCTACAGGACCACCGGGTCCAGTGGGAAAAGAAGGGATTGGACGTGGCGTTGGTCGATGACCCCACCGCGCCGGTCCTTCGTTCCGATCCGGTCAAGCTTCGCCGGATTTTCGCCAATCTCCTGATCAACGCGGTCAAGTTCACCGAGCGCGGCGCGATCACCGTTACGATTATCAATCATCATGAAGAGAAGAACGTTTCCGTTGAGATTGAGGATACGGGGCGCGGCATCGCCGAAGAAGATCTCCCTCGCCTCTTCGAGCCCTTCTACCGAACCGGACGCCCGGAAGAGCAGGAAGGGGCCGGCTTGGGGCTGGCGATCGTGAAGCAGTTTGTCGATTCATTGAAGGGAACGATCGAGGTAAAGAGCGGGCCCGCGGCGGGGGCTACGTTTACGGTGACGCTGCCGTATGAGATTTCTTGAGGGGTTCTCTTCGTTTCGTTTCAGTCGTGTCCAAGGCGATCAATCCGAAGCGACCTCCACTGCACCCCCGAAGGACAACTCCCGCCCAACGAAGTCTCCGGCGGCTCTCCACAAACAATCGGCGCGTCTTATCCCTATGGCGAGACGCCGAGCCGGGGGCCGACCGTCAGCGAGGCGGCGCGACGCGCGGAGGACGGCTAATAACCCGATCCCACCGGCGCCGGGCGCACCGGCGGCTCTTCGACCGGTTTGTAGCCGGCCTCCTCATATTTCTTTTCACAGGCATTCACCTCATCCATCTTCCCGCGACATTGGACCATCTCCCCTCGATCATTTCGGAGTGTAAGGGTGTGCTCCGTACACCCGGACAATCCCGCCGACACAACCAAGACCATCAACCCTATCGTCCCT
>SCUR01000071.1 GCA_004297235.1 Candidatus Manganitrophaceae bacterium
TTGGCCAGAATGGAATCCGGGAAAATGATTCCTCAGATCATGGAGACGAATCTTCCCGAGTTACTCGATCGGGTCACAATCAGCTTGGAGCCTCTTCTTCGAGAAAAAAGCCTCATCCTCGAGAAGAAAGTGGCTTCTTCCTTTCCGCATCGCTTCCGAACGGATCCCTCTTTCATCCGCAGTGTCCTGACCAATCTATTAAGCAATGCGGTGAAGTTCACCGATCAGGGGGGGATTCGCGTTGAATTGAATCCAATCACAGAAGGGCCGGGAATTCAAATCATCGTTTCCGATACGGGCGCCGGAATCGAGCCTCAGCGCCTGGAGCGGATCTTCGAAGAATACCAGCAATTCGGTGTCGCTCCGGAAGTTGCGACGGAGTATGCCAAGGGAAGTGGTTTGGGACTCTCCATTGTTAAAAAAATTCTCGACGCCCTCGCGGGGAGAGTGTCCGTTGAGAGCAGCCCCGGTAGAGGAACCACTTTTACGATTGAGATCCCCGAGCCGCGTGTGCAGTGATCGCAACCTCTTCCCTGCTTACGTTAAGAGATCTCGTCGGGTTGAGAATTTCATCAATAATCTTGAGGAAAGCCGGCATGGCTAAAAGGCTCATTTTAATAGTGTCCTGGGATTCTCAAGAGAAACACAAATGCCGAGTGCCCATGATTTTAGCAAAATCCTGAGCAAATGCTATACTTTCCCAATATTCGTAATACTGAATGGAGATCTTTTGTCTCCGAAGAGCAAATCGATCGACGGCGAGAAGTTGCACGCGAGAGATAAAAAAGAATGGACAGACCCCTTCGCATATTGATCATCGAGGACTCGGAAGAAGACGCGGAGCTGCTCTTACTTGCGCTTCGGCGGGCCGGCTATGAACTCCTGTATGAGCGGGTTGAAACCCCCGCGGCCATGGAGGCCGCGCTTGCAAAGCAAGCCTGGGATGTCATCGTATCCGACTATACCATGCCGAATTTCAGCGGGCCCGCCGCGTTGAGGCAACTGAAGGAAAGCGGGCGCGATCTGCCGTTCATTATCGTCTCAGGGAACATCGGTGAAGAAACCGCGGTTGAGACGATGCGGCTGGGCGCGCACGATTACATCTTAAAAGGGAACCTGACCCGGCTTGCCCCCGCGATTGAGCGCGAGTTGCGCGAGGCGCAGATTCGGTGCAGGCGAAAGCAGGCGGAAGAGGAGACGCGTCTTCTGCAGAGCATCACGCTGGCGGTCAGCGAAGCCAAAGACCTGCGCTCCGCGTTGGAAGTGGCGCTGCGAAAGGTGGGTGAGGCATCCGGCTGGATTTTGGGGCAGGCCTGGGTGCCGCGATCCGATGTGGCCCTTCTTCAATGCAGCCCGGCGGTCTTCATCTGCGCGCCGGGCCTGGAGAACTTTAGGAAATGGAACGAGGGGCTCTCGTTTGCACCCGGCGTTGAGATTCCGGGTTATGCCTGGTCCGGAAAGAAGCCTGTCTGGCTTCGCGACATCACGACCGGGTCCGACTCTCCCCGAGCGCAGATCGCACGGGAAGTGGGTCTGAACCGGGGTGGGAATTCCGGTCCTGGCGGGAGATGAAGTGGTCGCCGTGATGGAATTCTTCGCGCGGGAGCCGCGTAAAGAAGATGAGAGACTGATCGAGATCATCTCGTCGGCCGCCATTCAGTTGGGCTCGGTGATTCAACGGAAGCGCTCGGAGGAGAAGATCAAATACATGGCCTATTATGACCTCTTGACCGATCTTCCCAATCGGGCCCATCTGCGGGATCTTCTGCGGGAAACCACGACCGCCGGACCGCCGGAAGGCAGACGGTTATCCCTGCTATGTCTGGATCTGAACCATTTCAGGGAGGTCAATGACGCCCTCGGCCGCAATCTGGGGGACAGCCTCCTGCAGCAGATCGGGCCGCGCCTTAAAAGCGTTTTGGGGGGGGGCCGATACGGTGGCTCGTCTGGGCGCGGACGAATTCGCCGTCGTCCTTCCAGGGATCAATCGAGAGGAAGCGATTGGAGTGGCGTGCAAAATTCTAAAGGCAATGGAAGCGCATTTTGTCGTAGGGGCGTTGGCGCTCGAAATCGGTGTCAGCATTGGGATCGCGCTCTGGCCCGGCCACGCAGAGGATGCGGATACACTTATGCAAGCGGCCGATGCGGCGATGTATGTCGCCAAGCAAAGCGATAACGGATAGATCGG
>SCUR01000005.1 GCA_004297235.1 Candidatus Manganitrophaceae bacterium
GTCATTCCCGAATGTTTAATCGGGAATCCAGTGAATTAGGTCTAAGGGCTCTGGATTCCCGCTTTCGCGGGAATGACGGCCCAAAATAAAACCGCTTAACCCAAACTGACCCACTACCCCTTAATCGATACGATTGCATTCCCCGAATCAATGTGGACGACCGGCGGCGACCTTTCGTCTCGGAACGGCTCCCTTTTGCTTCGAGGCAGCCGGCCGGGAGTGGACCGTCAGCACCGGACAGGGCGAAAGGCGCACGACCTTCTCCGCGACACTTCCGGCCATCAGATGATTGATTCCGGTCCGTCCATGCGGTCCCATCACGATCAGGTCGGCCCCTTCCCGCTCCGCCAGGTTGACGATTTCATGGGAAGGAATCCCGCTGGTCAGATGCGTTTCGACGGACAGCTTCTCTCCCGACAGTCGCCTCGAAGTTTTGTCGAGCAGCGCCTGGGCTTCGGGGATCAGCCGCTCTTCGAAGTTGATAAAGGCCATCCCATCCACCCCAGAGTAGGGAAAGGGTTCGATGACATGGGCCAAGATGAGATCGGCTTGCAGCGGTTTCGCCAGGGAGACCGCATATTCAAGCGCCTCGGTAGAACAATCCGAAAAATCGGTTGGCACTAAAATCCGGGAGATGACCTTCTCCTTTTTCTTGTGTTTCATTTTATCCTCCTGTTCAGAGTGCTTCGGAGGGTTCGGAGTGTATGGGCGCTCTGATCGAACCCGACTAGACCGCAAGCTGGGCGATCGGAACGGCTGCAAAAATGCCGACCTTCGGCTTGACCCATTCCTCGAAATCTCGGTAGAAAATTTCGATGGCGTCACGCCGCGTCCCGGCCGCAAAGACAAAGAGTGGATCAAGCCTCATGGAGATATCGACATAAACAGGAAGCTTATACAATTTTCCGAATGGCGGGATTGCCCCGACTTCACAGTCCGGGAAAAGGGTTTTCAACTCCGCTTCGCTGGCGAGCGAGACATCCTTCACCTTCATCAGACGCGCCAGACGCGGGAGGTTGACCTGAAGATGCGAGGGGAGCACCGCCATCGCATAACAGCCTTTCGCGCGGACGATCACCACCTTCGCAACCCGCTTTCCCGACACATGCAGTGTTTCGGCCAGCTCCGCCGCGCTGGATGTCTCCGGATGCTGCAGAACCCGATAGGGGATTTCGTTCTCCCGCAAGAGCGCCTCGATTTCCAACAGGATGGCAGGGTACCTCTCCTTCGTGATCAGATGGCGAAACCATTGCTTAAGCCCGGTCCATTTCATTTTCGGTATAAGACGCATCGACATAGATCCCTCCTTGGTTGTCTCTCCCCCTTATTTTTTGGAGGCGGGAAAGGGAATCAACGCATGTGAGGATGGTTCCGTGACCACCGGAATCCCCATTACTTTCTTGGCCTTCTCAGCCGCCAGCTCCTCTTGGATGATCCGCTCGGCTTGAACCCAATCCGTCACATCATCTCCATGCACCGCTCCCCTCTCCAGGAAGAGCGCATACGCTTTTTCCGCGATACGCTGCTGCATCGACTCGCCGCCGGCGGGGTCAATCAATGACGAATTGGAACCCACTTTATTTTTTTGCTTTTTTGCCATCTGCTGTTCCTCCCTTTGATTGGGAATGGACGATCTGATTTCTGGCGTTATCCGATCGCCGTGATTTTCCTCCCGACCGCGCCGCCATAGGTGACGGTCCCCGCCAGGGAGGCCATCTCCCCTCCTATACGCCGTCTTACCGGCCGTCCCTGGGATAAATGAGCTGATCCTCTTCCGCGCGCTCTTGCTGTTGCATCCGGGACACTGAACAACGGCGCCCCGCTGCCCTTCCGAAAGGGTCGGCGCAACAATAAACTCCTTATCGCAGAGGATTGGAATTTCTGTCTCATTCTCACGCAGAACCCGAGAAAGGAGCAACCCCCCAAAGGAGGTATTGTGATCATCGGTCGAACGCGCCATATTGATGTTATAGGATCGGGCGCATCGTAATTCATAACGCTTCGGGATAGTCTGAGAATTGAATCGAACGGAGGGTGAACGCCATGACCGACCATCGCTGGAAGGTGGCAGAGAAAGACCTTGCGCATCGTTTCGATCCCCTGCAAATTCCCTTCGAAACCACGAAGGAGCTTCCTCCCGAGGAGAGCATTATCGGCCAGAAGCGCGCCCTCAGGGCGATCGACTTTGGTCTCTCCATTCAGGATCAGGGTTACAATATCTATCTCTCAGGAACGCCGGGAACGGGGAAGAACACGATCATCAAGTCGATGATCGCTCGGCTGGCAATGACGCAGCCGACCCCCGACGACTGGTGTTTCGTCAACAACTTCCACGACCCCGATCGCCCAAAGGCGCTGAACCTCCCCGCCGGCCGGGGGCGACTCTTTCAGAGAGATGTCGACCAACTGATCGGCGTTCTGAAAGGAGCGTTTCAGAAGGCGTTCCAAAGCAAAGAGTATGAAGATCAGCGCCGCCTGATCGAGG
>SCUR01000072.1 GCA_004297235.1 Candidatus Manganitrophaceae bacterium
TCGAAGGTGTCGAAGTGATAAAGGAGGGGAAGGGTTCTGATCTGGAACTCTTGGAAACCGGCATCGTGAAGCAGGGTCTCCAGCTTTCCCGGGGGGCCCAGATCGGCCATTTTGGGGAGGGGAGGGCGTTCTTTCGCGGGCAGACGTTTCATGATCAATTCCCAGATCAGATGGAGCGATTTGATCCGGTGGAATTCGTCCCAGACGGCGATTGTTATCTTTCCTCCCGGTTTTAGAACCCGACGCATTTCTTTGAGTCCTTGGAGGGGATTGTCGAAGAGCATCACGCCGAACCGGCTGATGACCCGATCGAATCGATCTGTGGGGAACGCCAGCGCCTCGGCCTTCATCGGCAGGAAGATCGCGTTGGAGAGCCCCTCTTTCCTCCGCTTCTCGTTGGCGACGGCGACCATCGCCTCGGCCCCGTCGACGGCGGTGATATGAATTTTCGATCCGAAGCGCCGGGCGATGGTTAAAGAGGGCTCCCCGGTTCCGGCGGCGACATCTAAAATCTCCTGGCCTTCCGAAAGATCCGCCAATGAGATCAGCGCCTCGGCGACCGGCTGAATATAGGGAAGCCACCGGTCGAAGGTCTTCGACATCTCGTTCCAATCGATGGTATTGCTGTTAGAAAGATTCGGAGAGATCGACATGCATTCGATTCTTATCGAAGCGGAGAGAAAAGTCAAGCGGGTGCGATGATCGACCGGAAGAAGGAAGACCGGGAAGACTTCTTCAGATCAAGGAGTGGAAATTCAGTGGAGGAATGGAGATTTGCTCGTCATCGATCACGATGACCCCCTCTTCCGTTTCGTCCAGTATTTCATTGCCGGGAGCCAGGTACCGGCCGGGATGCGCTCTCTCGAACTCTTCGATCAATCTTCCGACGGTCTTTTTTAGCGTCTCGCTGTCCCACGGCTTCATGAGGAGATGAGAAATCAGTCCTTTGTCGACAGCGGGCATGACGTCGTTGAGATCCTCCTGCCCGGTCAAAAGGATTCGGATCGGCTCCGGATACCGGCGTTTGACCTCGGCTAGAAAATCGATTCCCGATCGTCCCGGCATTCTGTAATCGGAAATGACGGCTGAGAAAGACCTCTTTTCCAGAATGGCGTGCCCGTCTTCCGCGCTCTCCGCCAAGAGGGTGTCATATCCTTCTCTCTGAAGGAGACGGGCCAGACTGCTTCGAATACCCGGTTCGTCGTCGACGATGAGGAGATAATGCCTTTCCATAAGACCTCCTGTGAGGAGAGCGCCCTTCCCCCTCGGAAGGGACATCCTTATAAGGTATATCTGTTCCTAAGCTAGTGCAATCTCTATTCCTTCGGGTTTTTCGATCGGCCGATCGAAAATAGGCTTAAAATAGAGCAGCTTACGGAAAACGCATTCCCAAAAGCGGTGACGGGGGTCACGGCAAGGGGGCGAAATTTGTCTTGGATGGGAACCCCATTGCCTTTCGAGGAGGGCCGGATTTCCGAGGGATGGACAAAAGAGGAGGATCTTAGCCGGTCACTTTATTTTTTCGGCTGCAGCGAAATCTGAAAGACGGTATTCCCGACGCGGATTTGATCGCGATCTTTCAGGACATCTTCTTTGACCACAAAGCCGTTGACCACCGTTCCGTTTGCGCTCTTCAGGTCGCGAATAATGGCCATCTCGCCATAAATTTGAATGACGCACTGCTGCCGTGAAACCTCCGGGTCCCTCAGCACCAATTCCACCTCTTTTCGTCCGACGCGGATCACCGGCTTCGAGAGAAGAAAGCGCTTTCCTTTGTCGTCTCCTTCGAGGATGGTGAGGATCCAAGATTTTTCCGCAGGCAGCGCGGGGACCTTCCCTTCGATCAGTTTATGGACGGCGGAGCCTTCCCCTTTGCTCTCCCCTTCGATGTAGTTCAACATCGTCTTGCTGGGATCGACTCCGAGCCCTTTGCTGATCGCGCTTCCGAGCTGAACGGAGGCGGCCCCCTTCTTCGGCTTGTTGATATGTTCGCAATAGGGGCAGCCGGCCATGCCGCTTTTTTCAGGCGAGAGGTCATACACCGTAAAACAGTTCTCACAGGTGATCTGCATCTTGAGCCCTCTTAGTATTTTTCAACCACATTGACCTGGGCGATCTTCCAGACGTCGTCGATTTTCTCCAGCTTCCAATAAACAAGCGCTTTTTCAATCTGGCGCGCGTTCTCATTCTCGGATTGGAAGACCAACGTCTGGAGGAGGGAAACCGTGGCCTCTTTTCCCTCCACCTTGAGCTCATATACCTCGTAATTGACCGAGAGCCGATCATACCGCTCGAACCAATGACCGACTTTTTGTCGGAACACCGACGGAGGGCGGAGGTGACCTTGAAGGACGCCGTCGATGTTCTTGCTTTCTAGCGCCTTCTTCTGGTTTGCAATGAGCTGTCGGATTTGTTCCGGATCATCCAACCGCACCGCGGCCGAAGGTGGAAGCGCAGCCGGTGTGGGGGGCGTCGATCGCGGCTCTGCAGGCGCCTCGTGCGTCTCGGGCTTCGGGGCGGACACCGGCGGGACAACGGCCGGTCGGGGGGGCTCCACTCTTTTTTTCGGGAAGGAGGCGGTCGGCTGGGGGCGTTGTCCCAGCTTATGCGGAATCTCATGGGCGCGCTCCGCTTCCGGGGCCTGGGGAGCGAGCTTGGTCGCGACGTTCAGCTCCTGAGTCGCGAGGGAGTCGACCCCTTTATGGTAATAAAGGAATCCCAAATCATAATGAAGGGTCGCATCTTTGGGAAAGAGGGCCGCCGCATCTGCAAAGATCCGCAGCGCCGTATCCGGTTCCTTTTTCTCCTGATAAACCGTTCCGAGAAGGTGGTAGGCCTGCACCTCGTTGGGATCGGTCTCGATGATTTGCCGTAATTTTTTCTCCACCTCTTCAAGCCGTCCGGCATTGTAGTCCTCTTTGGCTTCCCGATAGAGACTCGGAATATCTCGGACCGGAGGGGAAGTCATCGCCGGCTGCGCTTCCGCTTCCGGGGGGCTCGGAGGAGCGGCGTTCGACGGAGCGGCGGGCGCGTCGGATTCCCGGCCGAGCGTCACGGCAACAGGCTCCTCGCGGCGGGAGGTCGCAACGGAGGGGGCGGTCGGGCTTCCACTTTCGACCAGCCGGAAAAGACCATTTTTGAATCCATCCAGATAGACGAGCAGGCCTTTCCCCTCCAGATACGCCGCAAGTCTGACCTTCGATTCTTCCAGGGCGGGGAATTTCGATCGAAGTTCGGCCACGAAACCGATATCCGATAAAAAGAGAAGAATCGAAAAGAGAAAACAGGAGCTGAAGAAGAGGGTTGCCGAAACCCACCGCGAAAATCGACGGCCTCGGGGCGGAGGCGCGACAATCTTGCTCTGGCTGAGGCTTTTTCGTACGGCGGCCGCCGGGTCGGCCGGGACCGGGGTCGCCGGAGTTGCCGCCGCCGGACGAACCACCGTGCTCCGATCCTCGATCGGAGCGAGTTGATCGGCTTGACCGGTCACCCATTGAAACCGCCGGGTGTCCTTCTGGATCTCCTCTGCAAAGAGGGCCTGCATGTAATGTGACAGGGAGAGGCTGCTGAAGGCATAGCCCTTTTTGGTAATCAGCTCTTCCAGGACCCGCTCCATCTCGGATGCGGTCTGATAGCGATTTTCCGGCTCCTTGGCCAGCGCTTTCAGGAGGACCGCTTCCAGATCGGCCGGAATGGCCGGATTGAGTCGCGTCGGAGGGGTGATCTCCGCCTTTCGAACCTTCTCTAAAATCGTGATTTCGTCGTTGCCGGTAAAGAGCCGCTCCCCGGTGACCGCCTCGTAGAGGACGATCCCCAATGCGAAGAGATCGGTCCGGCCGTCGACCGGCTTCCCCCACGCCTGCTCGGGAGACATATAGGCGAGCTTCCCTTTCAAGACGCCGGTCTTGGTCTCCTGCCCTCCCATCGCCGCTTTGGCGATCCCGAAGTCGACCAGCTTCACCTCGCCTTCATAGGAGACCAAGATATTCTGCGGAGAGATATCGCGATGGACGAGGTGCAGGTCGTTTCCATTGAGATCTTTCTTCCGGTGCGCGTAGTCGAGCGCCGAGCAGATTTTGCTGACGATCAAAAGGGCGTCGCCGATGGAAAGGGGCATACTCCTCGATTTGCCGTGATTGATCACGGTCCGAAGATCTTTCCCCATAATGTATTCCATCGTGATGTAATGACTTTGATCGACGTTGCCGAGATCGTAAATCTGAACGATGTTCTG
>SCUR01000006.1 GCA_004297235.1 Candidatus Manganitrophaceae bacterium
GGCGAACGTCTTCCGATGGGTCGGCAGAAAAAAGATCGGGTCGTATCCGAATCCCCCCGCCCCCACATCCCGGCGGGTGATCCTCCCCTCGCAGCGTCCTTCGACGACCTCCACCGCACCATCCGGACTCGCCACGGCGATCGTGCAGATGAAGCGGGCCGTCCGTTGCTCGTCCGGCCGGTCCCCCAGCAGATCGAGGAGCTTCTTCCTGTTCTCGGCGTACGTGACCCCCTCCCCCGCGAACCGGGCCGAGTAGAGTCCCGGCGCGCCGTCGAGGGCGTCGACTTCCAGGCCGGAATCGTCTCCGAGCGCCAAATGGCCGGTCGCCGTCGCGGCGGCGCGCGCCTTCTGAACGGCATTTTCCCGATAGGTCGATCCGGTCTCGGGCGGAAGCTTCACGCCGGGAAAGTCGGCCAGCGTGCGGACATCCAAATCTATTTCCTCACGCAGGATCGACGCCAGCTCCTCCCCCTTGTGCCGGTTCTCCGTCGCGATTACCAAGACCACTTAGATTAAATCTCCAACCAATTTCTTCTGACCGGCCACCAACTTTTTGATCCCACTCGCCGCGAGCTTGAGAAGATTATCGAGCTCCTTTTTGGCAAAGGCCTCCTGTTCGGCGGTCCCCTGAACCTCCACGAATTTTCCGCTGCCGGTCATGATCACATTCATATCGACCTCCGCGTTGGAATCCTCCGGGTAATTCAAATCGAGCAGAAGCTCCCCGCCCACTTTGCCGACGCTGATCGCCGCGACATAATCCCGAACCGGCATCGTATTAATCTTCTTTTCTTTTCGTAAAAACTGGACCGCGTCCATCAACGCGATGAACGACCCGGTGATCGAGGCGGTGCGGGTCCCCCCATCCGCCTGGATGACGTCGCAGTCGATCCAGATGGTCCGCTCTCCAAGCGCGGTCATATCGACCACCGAGCGGAGCGAGCGGCCGATCAGCCGTTGAATCTCATGCGTCCGCCCGCCGATTTTTCCCTTCGCCGACTCCCGGGGAATTCGCTCATGGGAAGAGCGGGGAATCATCGCATATTCCGCCGTCACCCACCCCTTCTTCTTATCCCGAAGGAAAGGGGGAACCCGCTCCTCGACCGTGGCGGTGCAGATCACCTTGGTATCTCCCATCTCGATGAGGACGGAGCCTTCTGCATGTTTGATGAAATTTCGGGTGATCTTCAGGGGCCGGAGCTGGTTCTTCTTCCTTCCGTCGACACGCATTCAGACTCCTTCTCAGCAGGTGAAATAAAGAGGGGTATTATAACGAGAGCGCTTTAAAAGATCAATGTAGAAAACCTGGAAAACACGTGAGGCGTCAGACGTGAGGCGTGAGGGGTAAAGGTCTAATCTTTTGAACTCACCCCTTACGCCTCACGTTTCCTTCTTTGTCGCCTCACGGCTCCTAGACCTTCGAATCCGCTTCTGTTATAGTTCGTCTGTTCGGAATTTGGCGGAAAGGAAAACGGTGCAGAAACCGGTTATCGAAGTTGCCATTGCGGTCATCGTTCAGAACGGGCAGATCCTGGTGACCCGTCGAAAAGAGGGGGTTCATCTTCCCGGCCTTTGGGAGTTCCCCGGAGGAAAGAGAGATCCCGGAGAAACCCTCGATCACTGCCTTCTGCGCGAGATCCGAGAAGAGCTCGGCGCGACGGTGACGATCGAGCGGCTTCTTTGGAAGAAAACCCATCCCTATTCGGAGCGGACGGTGGTCCTTCATGCGTATCTCTGTCATCTCCTCTCCGGAGCGTTGAAGCCGTTCGCCTCGCAGGAGCTGAAGTGGATCTCGCCCGAAGCACTCCTCACCCTCCCCTTTCCGGAAGCCAACCGGCCGCTACTGGAAATGCTGCTGAAAGAGGTTTCTTCGGGCTTACTTGAAAAGAAGGAATGACCGTTTCAATGGAACCGATGCAATCTTCCAGGGTAAAGCGGACCGAGGAGATCAAAGCGATTGCCTTGGCGCTTGGTTTTCACCGGGTCGGGATCACCTCCGCCGATCCGGTGGAAGAGGCGGACCGCCACTTTTCGAAGTGGCTCTCGGACGGCTTTTCGGGAGAGATGGCCTATCTTCAAAAATCGCCCGAGATCCGCTCTGACCCAAAACGCCGATTTCCGGAAGCGAAGAGCGTGATCTGCCTCGCCCTCAACTATTATCAGTCCCCTCCCGAAGCCCCGGTCTCTTCAGGAAACGAGCTTGCGACCGGAAAGATCGCCCGGTACGCGTGGGGGGAAGACTACCATACGATCATCGAAGAAAAGCTCGAGCGGCTGATCTCGGCGATCGGCGAGCGGGGCGGGCGCTGCTGGAAAGGG
>SCUR01000073.1 GCA_004297235.1 Candidatus Manganitrophaceae bacterium
GCCGAGGTAATCAGGATCGAAATCCCCCCTTCCCGCAGTTTCATCGGCAGGATCTGCCGCGTGTAGGCGGCCAACGAGAACCCCTGCGGCCCGAACGCCTGCCCCATGGCCCGGAATTGTTTATCAAAGCCGCTCTTCGGGTGATCGAACGTGTACGGCGGGTTGGCGATCAGCAGATCGAAGAGATGATCCGGAAGAAGGGTCATTAGATCGAACGCATGGTGTTTGAATACGGCGCAATTCTTCGACGTAGGGACAGATTCTCCTTCCTGGCAGGCGATCGCGATTGCCTTGGGGTCGACCATCGTCGTGATCTCCGCGATCTCGGCGGAAATGGGATTGAGATCGTTACCAACGATGAGAAATCCGGGATGATGAACCATCGGCCGGATCAGGCTCCCCTTTCCGACGTTCGGCTCCAGGACATTGATCTCCTGTCCCGGGATGGCTGAAATCGGAATGAGCCGAAGAAGGTGCTGAAAGACCTCGGGAGAGTAGTAAGCGCCGTTCCCTTCATCGGAGTTCAAAGCGCGTCCTACGGATTCAAAGATACCTCTGTCTCCCAATTCCTCTTCCAGCTCGTTCAGCCCCTCCAGAAAGTAATCCATGCGAGCTGAAGAGATCTCTCCGGAGGAGAAATTGTCCGCCTGGCCCCGCAGCGACTCCACCAGAGACGCGACTCTCGGCGGGAAGTCCGACTCGAATAACGCATACAGGCCCGCGAGGAGAACCTTTCTTTGAGCCGCCGGCACAACCCGATCGCGGATATAAATCAGCTGCGCCCGAATTAAATCGGCGCTGACCGCAAGCCCCCCTTCGCCGGAATAATCGAGATAGAGCCCCTCCTGGATGGCCGCCATCTGCATCCATTCGTCGTAAAGCCCACGACACTCTTTCAGCTTCGATATCAATTCGATCAGTCTTGATCTTATGGCCGGAACCCGGCTCACCGCGGAGATGTGCCTTTCAGCGCGCTCCCCGCTCCCCTCAAAATGGGTCATCCACGGAGACCGAGAGAGCCGGTAGGAGAGAAACGGGTAGACCTCGGCCTCCTTCTCTTCGCGAATTCTAGTCGACTTAATAAACAGGGGAGATGGATCTTTCACTTGCAGTAATGGTCCATCCAATAAAGAGAACAGACCGAGTTGTTCCGTCATAGACCCTCCCTGGTATAAGGGGGGTCCGGAGGCCGACACCTCCGCCCCCCCTTCCTCAGATTATGAACATGGATGCCTGGTGGCCGCTCCTTTTTCTGGGCTATCGGCGATCACTTCCAAATGCGACTCAAGCCAGCGGCCCTCTTCGGCCAACGCCTCGGAGCGTCGACCGAACGGTCCCAGCACCGGACCTCCCACCGGGGAGAGATCCGCGATCCACTCCCCCGCGGCCGTCGGCTCCACATGAGACGCTCTGCTGTGCTCTAAACGGCCGAGGCCTGAGAGTTCCAGGGTCTCGGTGTAGACAGTGACAGCCGTCCCGTCCGGCAGAAAAATAATCTTCACGCGACCGCCTCCCTGTGCGTGCTCTCCGCCGTTTCCGTGATATCCGGTGTTCCATCCTGCACATGCTGCGCCCCATCCTGTCCGGCGGCCGCTCGAATCCCCGGGCTACGGGTGGCCGCTCCTTTTTCCAGGCCATTCGCATCCGGTATCCGGATCTTGCGCTTCGGCCTTGCGATCATCATCGCGTCGAGTTGCTCCCGGACCTTCCCCATTTTCTTCGCAACCTCATTTCGGAACCCCTCATCCGATCGAAGCGTCCTGGGATCAACCCCTTCGAGAATCGCCCTGCAGCGATTCACCTGTGACTCCAACGCTGTGTCGTCATTGATATTCAACTGAGAGAAATCCGAGAGAAAAGTCCGGATGTTCTCGATCAACGAATCCCGGAAGACCTTCTTCTCCCCGGAGAGGCGATCGACCACATGGTCGACCATCTCGGCAAACCGCGTTCGAAGCGTG
The DNA here is from genome assembly GCA_004297235.1 of Candidatus Manganitrophaceae bacterium. Lineage (GTDB taxonomy): Bacteria > Nitrospirota > Nitrospiria > SBBL01 > Manganitrophaceae > Manganitrophus. The sequence goes on from SCUR01000073.1 coordinate 1,962, forward strand.
GCGCCGGCCAGTTCGTGAAATTCCTCGATCGTCTTCTGAAACTTCTCCTGCTCTCTCTCATAGATCTCCGGAGTCAGCACGCCGCTGCGTCCGGGCGCATCCAACATCAGAAAACGCCATGAGAAAGAAAACTTCGACCGGATATCGGCCGGGTAATCGTCCGGATCATACAGGCTGTTGAGCCGAAGACGCGCCCCCTGCATGAAGAAATCATAATTCTTTGAGAAGGCCTCTGCCTGCTCCTTAAAATCCGCCTGATAATTCTTGAGCTTCTCATCGATCCTCCCGATGAGGTCCTTCGGAATAAAAAGCACTCCCGGGATCGGGAACGGGAGGGTCTTCTCGTAGAGATGCCCTCGCGCTTCATTTCTGACCCGCTCCACCGGTTTTAAGCATTCCCGGTCCACCAGAAACTTCGTCGCTCTAATCAGGGCGGGATCGGCATCGACCTGAAGGGCGGATGAGGGGAGCTTGATCCTCCCTCCCCAGATGCTCACAGACAACTGCACAAGACAGCCTTTTTCAAAAATACTCATGCTGGACACTCCTTTCTTCCTTTCAACTACAGTATCTGTCTCTTCCTTTCAACTACCCTATTCGCGTTTTTGCTCCACCCGGTCCTTTGTTTGGACCTGATAATACTCGCCGGTGAGCGTCTCTTCGGCAACGGATCCCAGGGCCTGCTCCAAGAATCGGGATGCCTCCTGGCATTGCTTCCCGGCAAAGCCCTCCGTCTTGAGCGTGACCTCTCCCTGCGGGCCAAATGTGATTTCAATCTTCTTCATCGCCCACCTCCGAGCTGAATTCTCAAGGTGATGGCGCCGTCCGTCTTCCGGCTCTCATAGACCGAATAGCCCTTTCTCCGGGCTTCCAGCTTCGCTTTCTCGATTCCATACGCCTGTTTGAGAAGACCGGCGCCTTTGCCGACCCTTTGCTCCAGACCTCCGCGTTCGTAGCTGTCCCATAGAAGGCGGTATCCGCCTTTTTCCGCTCTGACGCCGATTTCGTATTCGGCTCCCGGAATGCTGATGGCGTGATCGCATCGACCCAAATTCTCGATAGACAAACCCTCCGGAAGCGGCGCTTCCCCCACAGGACGCCCATACCACCGGTAGGTTTTCTGGCCGTCGACAACGGTGAATCCAAGCCGCCGGCACGCCGCCTTCAACGCGGTCAGGTCGGTTACTTCAATATCGATTTTGGTGATGTGTGACATCAGTCAATTCTCCCTGTTTTTAGGTTCGTGGCAAATACAGGAGCAGTAAGAAGCTTGCGCCATTTTCGGGCAGGCGTCATGCCGGCCGTCCCGGCATTCCGGATAGAGCGCCGCTTCTGACTCAACGCGCTTGCCGATTCTATCCAGCTCCCTGATCAGAGCCCCGATGAAACGTTCGGCATGATCCACCTCTTCGAGCAGGGGCGGATAGGATCCCAGAATTCGGATGTCTTCCTGCAACTCTTTGCTCCGATTGATTGCACGTGATATTCTTTCTTTCAGGCTCTGTCTTAGATCGTTCATCGATCCCTCTTTTCTTTTTTCTTTCTTACGAGAATGCTTCACTCTCTTCCCCCTCCGGCCTGTTTGGCGCTGATTTTTCGAGTGACCGAAGGTCCCTGCTGCGAGGATGCCGGCAGGGTTCGGCTCTTCGCCCACTCTCTCAACTCGGTGAGCTTCTCCCCCATGCTCCGTGATAAAGGAACCACATAACGGGCAGCC
>SCUR01000074.1 GCA_004297235.1 Candidatus Manganitrophaceae bacterium
CGGAATGTCAAATAGGGATCAATCAGTTGCATTCAATCGATCTCCGGAAAAACTTTTTATATCTTATCGTTTATCTCGATAAAGATCAAGACGATGAAGAGAAGAAAATCGCGCAAGAGGATTTCCATTTAGACACGCCCGCGCATCGCATGGTTTGCTCAGGCTCACGATGTGAGTAGAGGCGCTTCGCGATCTTCACATTCCCGCAGCTTGCTGCGGGGAGCTTCAAAAACGAATGAGGTTTCCATGATGAAGGGGGCGCTGATTCGGGTCATCCAAGTTTTCAATCGAAAAGATTTGTTCTTCCGAGCGGTGATTGCGGTATTCGCAATCGGGTCGCTTCTGCTGCGGTCGGCCTTTGCAGAAGAGCGAATCACCGATCAGATCGGGGTGGCGGTTTTAGAGAATAAGGTCTTTGCGGCGACCTCCGGAGAGGGATTGGTTCGGGCCGATCTCTCCGCGGGGGAGCGGGTCATCGCCATAGAGAGCCGTGGCGTGAATGCATTTGTCCAGACCTCGACCCGTTTATTGGCCTTCTCAGAGAAGGTCAAACGTTGGGACGGCGTTCGCCTTGATCTTTTCGATCGGGTCGTTGAGGTTCGGGTGACGCCCCGGTTGATCTGGGTGCGGACGCAGAAGAATCTCTACGCATTTCAAGCGGCGGCCGGGAAATGGCGAGGGGAGTCTCTCAGCACGCAAGAGACCTTTCGCGAAACGTTCGTCGGAGAGAACATCGCGATCGGGGTGACCGATCGGCGGGCGCTCGGTTTTTCGGCCTTTGTCGGCGGTTTTTTTCAGACCGACCTTTCCAACGACGAGTCGATCACCGAATCGAGCGTGAATGATAACGTGGCCATTCTAACGACCCCCAATCGGAAATTAATCTTTCGATCACAGGTGGGGACGTGGGCAGATGTGCGACAATGATCAACCCGTCGAGAGCATTGCGGAATGCGGATTTCGGATTGCGGATTAGAAGATCGTTTTGCATTTTACTCCGCATTCCTCAATCCGCAATTTCCCCCTGACATGGATCTGGTTTAAAAGCTTTCTTAGAACCGGGAGGCCGCCAGCTTTATGTCGGCCCGCTTCCACGCTTTCTGAAAGCGCTTTTCCTCCGCAGCGGCCTCTTTCTTCTTCCCCTGAGCCTGGAGGCTCTCCGTCAAACCATATAGCGACCATCCGTTCTCGGGATTGCGTTTGAGATCGTCGCGATAGACCTTTTCAGCCTCCGCCGGGCGCTTCGCTGCGAGGAGGACCGCTCCGAGGTTTTGGCGAACCGGCTGATACCAGGGAGGCGGCTCGTCATAAACGAGACGGTCCTCGATCTCCGCCGCCTGGCTGAGTGACTGAATCGCCTCATCGCTCCGGCCTTCCTGCGCGGCGATCTCGCCGGCGAGAACCTTCGATGCGATCTGAAGAAGCGATTTGCCGGAATTGAGGTTGATCATCAAATCGGCCGGTATCTCGTCGCCGAGCTTCGTTATGGCGTCAAGCTCGGCTTTGGCCTCCTCGGCCTTGCCGGTGGCTAAGAGGGCGCGGCCGCGCGCGTAGCGCCAGATGCCGGTGGTGTATTTGAATTCGGCCGCCGGGACCGGCTCTTTTAGGATCTCCTCCCATTTTCCGAATCGGGCCAAAGCGAAATAGACGGTCGGCTTGAACATTTCCAGCGGCGGGATCTCCTTGACCATGTCGTCGGGAACCTTTCCCACCAATTCTCGCGCTGTCTTGATCGCCACCTCGCTTCTTCCCGCCATGGCGGCCGCCGCGTAGAGGAAGTGAAGGTTGTGCGGATAGTAGGCCAATGCGTAGAAGCCTTGGACCTTCCGATCCTCGATGTAGCGTTCGTCCGTATGCACCGCATGAACGTTCGCTTCCTCGGCCTCTTTGTACATTCCGACCCGGATGTAGGTGTGCGCCGGCATATGGACCAGGTGGCCCGCGCCCGGCATGAGGCTCGGGAGCCGCTTGGCGCAGGGGAGGGCCCGCTGCGGCGCCATCGAGGCTTCGACGGCATGGATGTAGTAATGGCAAGCGCCGGGATGATCGGGGTTCTTTTTCAACACCGATTCGAGCGTGGCGACGACCTCTTCCGTGTTCCCCTTCGGCCGGCCTTCATGCGTCCAGTAATCCCACGGCTGCAGATCCATCAGCGCCTCGGCGAAAAGGGTGGCGGCGTCGGTATCGTTCGGATTGCGCTTGGCCACCTCTCGCATCGCATCGGCGTAGGCTTGATCGCGCGCGGCGCGGCTCTCCCCCGGCTCGGCGGTATACCGTTTCGATAGCGCGTCGATATAGGCCCGTTCGGCCTCGGAGACCTTCGGGGCGAGGGCGACGGCTTTCTGCGCCAGCTCGTTTGCGGCCGGCTCCGTTTTCAGGTCCATCGGAAGGTTGATGTTCGGTCCCATCGCGAGCGCCGCCCCCCAGTAGCACATGGCGCAGTCGGGATCGAGCCGCGCCCCCTCCTTAAAGGCGGCAATCGCTTCGTCATGATTAAAGCCGTAGGTCAACCTCAAACCCTGATCGAAGTAGCGTTGGGCCTGGGGCGACTTCGTTGTGATCTGATGATGATGTGTCCCCAGGTTGTCGTAAAGGGGGACCCTCATCGGCGTCGGCTTCCTCGCGAAAGCGGGGGTCGTTAAAAACAATGTAAGAAGTAAAAGGGGAATGATTTTGTAACGCATAGTAGGGCTCCTCTTTTCGTTGTCTCTTTGTCTGGATGGAGAGAAGATGCCGAAGCTTCAAAAAAGTTCGATCCCGACCGTTACTCCTCCCCTACCGGCGGGCGCGGCGCATAGTAGAACTTGATCCGATGCGTCTGGCCGTTGCGGTGGGAGAGGACGAGGGTCATGCCGGGCGGACAGCGGAATGGATCACTCGGCGGATTCTGAAAAGCGGCTTCCAGGATGGTGATCTCGCGGCTCGGCAGAATTCTCCGAACCAGGATGCGGGTTCCCGCTTTGAAATCCCCGTCGACCTCTCGGTCTAAATGAATTCGTCCTTGGAGGGTCTCTCCGTCCGGATAGGTCATGAGGAGATCGTCGGCGTAATACGAGAGAAAAGTATCCCGGTCTCTTGGGGTCGCCTTCTTCCAATGTTCTTGGTGAAATCGAAGCAACGCCTCCCGCTCCGCGCGCTCCCGGCTGTGATCGAGCCCGGCCGCCTGCAGCAAGGCGTCGGCCAGCTTCAATTTTACTTGGGAGAGGCGACTTCGGACCGTCCCCACCGGGATGCCGAGGATGGCGGCGATCTCATCATACGCCGTATAACTTCCGAAATAGCGAAGCATCGCGGTGACCCGCAAGGTTTCGGGGAGGGAAGACAGGGCGGCCCAAATCCAATCCCGCAACGCCGCCTGGTCGATCTTCTCCTCTAGATCGGAGAGATCGGTCGTCGGTTCGGCGCCGGGGGGGAGCTCCTCGATCGGGATCTCCTCTCGTTGTCCCCGCAGGTTCATCCGGCAGACATTGCGCAGGATCGCATGAAGCCAGCCGCCGACGGCGCCCGGCTCGCGTACCTGCTGAAGTTTGTTCAGCGCGATCAGGAAGGTTTCGTGGACGGCATCTTCGGCCTGGGGACCGTATCCCAGCAGCGCCAGCGCCACGGCATGAAGGCGCGGACGGTAACGTTCGAGCAAAATTCCTAAACTGGTTCCGTCGCCCTTTTGGGCGGCCATCAGCAGTTCTGCATCGGTCGGCATGGGGCCTCCTTCGCCGGTAGTATAGCCGGACGAAGAGAAGATGCACAAGGGGCAGGAAAAGTTCGATCGATCGTATAAAAAACGGTTGATTCGAGAATCAGCGGAAAAGCGCGAGACTCTTTGCAAGTGGCTCCCTTCCCCCGGTTCTTGATCGCTTTTTCGAGGTCTGCCTATAATTAAGTGTTCTTCTCTATTCTTCAATCAATCAAGGATGAAGGGGAAAAAATGAGCGTGAAAGTGTTGAATGATCCGATGGATCTCGGTCCGGTCGCGGAGCGGGGCTGGGGAAAGAGATGGGGACCGTTCGGTCATATCCATCTTGGCGGCGCGGCTCTGAAACGGATTTTGACCGGATGGCCGGGATGGACCCTCCTCGGGCTGCTCCCGATTTTGATCGGGGCGGTTTATCAGGCGACGGCGGCTGCAAACGAATTACGGAAGTATACGGCTCCCGGAAAACGGGTCGACATCGGCGGCCGGCGGCTTCATCTTCGTGCGATGGGAGAGGGAAGTCCGACGGTGATCTTGGAGGCGACCGGCTTCGGCTGCTCGGTCGATTATGCGTCGATTCAGTCGGAGATCGCAGAGATGACCCGTGTTTGCGCCTACGATCGCGCCGGGATGGGGTGGAGCGATCCCTATCACGCGCCTCGGAGCGTTCAGGCGCTCGTGGATGATCTGAGAACGCTTTTGCAGCGTGGCGAGATCCCGCCTCCGTATCTTCTCGTCGGCGGATCGGCGGGGGGGCTGATCGTTGAGCTTTTTGCGCGAACGTACCCGGAGGAGGTGGTCGGGCTGGTGCTGATCGACGCCCTTGATGAGGAGGCGCTCGCGTGGCTGCCGCGCGCCAGCACCCATCTGGTCAAAATGGTCTCTCTCGGTCAAGTCTGCGCCCGGCTGGGGGTGCTCTCGCTCTTGGATCCGTTCGGGCTGAAGAAGCTGCCGTTGGAGGAGGGGGGAGTCCGGTCTGCCCTGACCTATCGGGCCGCCGCGTGGGACGCCGCCCGGCTCTTTCTCAGAACCCTTCAAAAAAGTGAAACCGATCTGAGGGCCGCGCCGCCGCTGCGGCCCGATTTGCCGGTGACGGTGCTGACCCACGGGATGGTCGGCGACCTGCTCGGGCCGCGGGCGCATCCTGAATTATTGCGCGAGATCGAACCGATCTGGCAGGAGCAGCAGGCCGCCCTGGCGCGGCGTTCTTCCCGTGGCAGGCAGATCATCGCGGAGAAGAGCGGCCACCGGATTATCGCCCAACAGCCCGAGCTGGTCGTCGAGGCGATTCGGGATATCCTTTCGGAATTTCGAAAAGAATAACCCGATCCCGGACGGTTGCCGTTCGGCGCTCTGTCGCGCGCCGCCCCTCTTTGATTCCGATCCGATGTGGTATACTGCGAGTGCATCGTCTCGTTTCCCCACTGGAGATCTCCATGAAACCGGAATTTCAGGAGCGTGTGCAGCTCCTTCGCTCGGTCCCCTTCTTTGCCGCGCTCTCCGAGAAGGATCTCTCCGATATTGCCGTCTGGTCCAGCCGGACCTCCTATAAAAAGGGAGAGGTGATCGTCCGGGAAGGGACGCCGGGAAAAGGGCTCTATGTGTTGATCACGGGCCGAGCCGATGTTTCCGTGAAAAAAGGGGGCGCGGAGCGGGTCGTCGGCGTCCTTCTTCCGGCCGATGTTTTCGGCGAGATGTCGCTCATCGAAGCGCGCCCCCGAAGCGGCAATGTCACCGCCGTCGAAGAGACCGAATGCCTCTACCTCGACGCCCGCATCTTCCTTGAGAAAGTGGCTTCCCACCCTGAAATTCTCATCGGCCTTCTCAAGACAATCTGTCTTCGGCTGAGGCAGACGGTCGAGGAGCTGCGCGGATTCTGAGCCACGCGAATCGGCCGTCCCGTTTTCGTTTTCTCTCCCATCTTGATCCGTTCTTTTCAACCTGTTTATAATTCCCTGTGGTCTCATGAAGAGAGCATGTTGTCCTTCATCAGGAGTCAGTCATGGAAAAACGACAGTTGGGAAAGAATGGACTCACCGTGTCGGCCATCGGCCTCGGCTGCATGGGGATGTCGGAGTTCTACGGCAAGAAAGATGATCAGGAATCGATTGCGACGATCCGGCGGGCCCTCGATCTGGGGATCGACTTTCTCGACACCGCCGACATGTATGGAAGCGGTCATAATGAAACCCTGGTCGGCCGGGCGATTGCGGGACGGCGCGACCAAGCGATCGTCGCCACCAAGTTCGGAAATGTCCGGGGCCCGGATGGGAGCTTTCTGGGGGTTAACGGCCGGCCGGAGTATGTCCGCGCCGCCTGCGAGGCGAGTCTCCGGCGGCTGAACGTGGAAACGATCGATCTTTACTATCAACATCGGGTCGACCCTCAGACCCCGATCGAAGAGACCGTCGGCGCAATGGCGGAGCTGGTGCGCGAGGGGAAAGTGCGGTACCTGGGGCTTTCCGAGGCGGCGCCGAGCACGATCCGCCGCGCCCGGACGGTTCACCCGATCGCGGCGCTGCAGACCGAATATTCGCTCTGGACCCGCGACCCGGAAGATGAGATTCTTCCGACCTGCCGTGAATTGGGAATCGGTTTTGTCGCCTACAGCCCGCTCGGCCGCGGATTCTTGAGCGGGAAGATCAAGCGGGTGGAGGATTTGGAGGAGGAGGATTTCCGGCGGATGTCGCCGCGCTTTCAGGGAGAGAACTTCCAGCGCAATCTCGATCTCGTTCAACGGATCGAAGCGCTCGCGGCAAAGAAAGGATGCACCTCGTCCCAACTGGCGCTGGCCTGGCTGCTGGCTCAGTGGAATGAGATTGTTTCGATTCCGGGGACCCGGAAGCAATCCCATCTTGACGAAAATGTCGCCGCGCTCAACGTTCAGATCGACTTTGAGGACCTGCTCGCCATCAACGAGGTCGCCCCGCACGGCGCCGCTTCAGGCCAACGTTATCCCGAGCAGGCGATGCGGGCGGTGAATTTGTGAGCGATTCCCTTTAATCTTAGAGGAGCCGGCGGGCGCCGAGATAACGGTTTCTCCAGTAGTCGAGATCGAGGCGCTGGATGTTGACCTGTCCCTTGGAGCTGGGGGCGTGGATGAACCGCCCCTTCCCGATGTAGATTCCGACATGAAGCGGCTTCTGCCGCTCGATCTTGAAGTAGACGAGGTCGGCCGGCCGAAGATCCGAGACGGAGACGGGGCGTCCGCTCTCACTCAGATCGTCCGACGTTCGGGGAAGGGAGAGGCCGGCCCCTTTCAGAAAGACATAACCAATAAACCCGCTGCAGTCGAACCCCTTCGGGGTCGTCCCCCCGAAGCGGTAGGGTGTGCCGAGAAGCGACCGGGCGGTCTGAATCACCTTGGTTTGAGCGGGCGTCGGCGGCGCTGTCTCCGGCAGGGACAGCGCCGAAAAGTCAGGGAGGGAGGGGCCGGCGCATCCGTAGAGGCCGATCCAAAAGGCCAGGAGAATCGCTAAAGGCAAATGACGTTTCATGGAAAAAGGATAACGCAAATCGGAGGGCTGTCAAATCGGCGGGCTGGAGAGGAAAAAGATCAGAGCCGCACGGCGGATCCGCGGCGGGCGAAAAAAGAGGGGGCCGGTCGGCCCCCTCCCAAGCTCATCTCTAAACCAATCAGAAAAATCAGCCGGGTCCCGAGCTTCCGGGTTGCGGCTGGCTTTTCTGCGCCGGCGCCCCTCCTTGACCCGGTGACGCTGTTCCGCCCCCGGAGAGAAGCTCGGTCGCCCGGTCGAAATGTTTCTTCGCTTCATCCGCTTTTCCTTCTTTCGCCAGGGCAAGTGCGAGATTGATGTGGGTTTCGGGAGCGCTCGGTTCGGCCTGCTCCGCCGCGGTAAAATGCTGGACCGCTTCGCTATATTTTTCCTTATTGAAGGCCTTCACCCCTTCTTTGAATTCTTTTTTGGCCTCTTTGTTTTTAATCTGATGCGCCTCCATCGGCTCAACGGGGGCCTTTGCGAAGGCGGTTGCGGCGCCGAGCCCCAGCGCAAGGGCCATGATCGGTACGATCCATTTCTTCATGATTTCTTCTCCTTTGGTTGCAGTTCATCCCTGAGTTAGAGAGCTATTCCCATTCTAATCTGAGCTTCCTTCCGATACAATTCACCCATGGAGCTAATTCATTTGTGTTAGGGCAGGGTCAATACAGCGGAGTTTGGAGTGGACCGAGTCGGGAAAGAATCCTGTCCTTGAAGAAGGCCCGATCTGAATGCTCAGCTCAATACAGAAAGGGTGCGCTTTTCGCCTTCGGCCAAAGTAACGGCCCTGAATTTCTCCGCGCGCCTAAGCGGCTTTTTCCCTGTGGAGGAGCAAACCGATTCACCCTTTGGATACTCCTTTTGGGGGATCGTATTCAGCGCTTAAGGTTGATAATATTTAGAAAAGGATAGTGTAAAAAAACCTGCGAGGTGTGAAAAATGAAGCGGCGAATCAGCTCGGTTCTCATCGGGATTTGGACCGCCGGAGCGCTCTTCTTTCCCGTCTTCCCGGCCACGGCAGAAGAGGAAGAGGCTCCGAGCCGGCCGATCAGACCGGTTCAATCGGAGAGAGATCTGGGTTCCGATCAGAGCTCGATGCGGCTCAGGACCGACGAGATCGGAGACCGTGTTCGGCTCGATAGCGCCCTCAAATTCGAAACCGGGTCGCGCCCGAAAGCAACGCCGCCGGAGCGGGAAGCGGAGGCGCTTCGGTTTCATCAAAACACGGTCCTGGAGCGGTTTGAGAATGCCGATGGGCATGGGCAGGTCTTTCTGACCTTTTCGGCCGACCGGATCGATCTGAAGCTGCGAAGCATCACCGGGGCGGAAGCGCCGGTGGCGGGTGTCCGCCCTTCCGACTAAATTGGCCCGAGTTTTTTCTCCCAGCATGGATCGGGAAGGCGCGAGAAGGTCTCTCGGAGTCCCTCGGCCCATTGCCGCTTGATCTCGTTGAAATAGGGATCCCGCTGGTCGATGCTTCGGCGGACGTCGACCCGCAGCCGGTCGCGCTCGTAACAGAGGAGGTCGATCGGAAGGCCGACGGAGATATTGCTTCGAATCGTGGAGTCGAAGGAAAGCAAGGCGCACTTGGCCCCTTCTTCCAGAGTGCTGCTGCGGGTGATCAGCCGATCGAGAATCGGCTTTCCATATTTGCTTTCGCCGATCTGGAAGTAGGGGGTCTCCGGAGTGGCTTCAATGAAATTGCCGGCGGCGTAGATGTTGAAAAGGCGCGGCTGCTCCCCCCGGATCTGTCCCCCCAAAACGATCGACGCAATAAACTCCTCTCCATGCTGTTTCAGGTAGCCTCCATCGATCTCATAAATTTTCCGCAAAGCGCTCCCGACCAGCCGCGCCGCGGCAAACAGCGACGGCACGCTCCAGATGGTCTCGCGGCCGATCTCGGCGGAAGGATCTTCGTCCAAGAGATTGACCACCCCCTGCGTGATCGACAGATTTCCGGCGGCCATCATCACCAGCAGCCGGTCCCCCGGTTTTTCATACACGGTCATCTTCCGAAAGGTGGCGATGTGGTCGACGCCGGCGTTGGTGCGGGAGTCGGAGGCGAAGACCAATCCCGAATCGAGCAACATCCCGACACAGTACGTCATGCAATCTCCTATTTTAGGGGGCTGTGCGTTGGCGAGGCGAAAATGCGGCGCCGCGCCCCAAGCGCTCGCACCGGCTCCTCATCTTAAACTTGGTTTGTGTCTTCATTGCTGTGCGGTCATTACCTGGACCCGGACCTCCATCGTCTCGTCGCCGCCGCCGAATCGAACCCCCCGCACCGGACAGGCATCCAGATAGTCCCGCCCGACGGCGAGGCGGAGGTGCGACCCCTCCGCCGGACGTCCGTTCGAAACATCGAAGCTCAGCCAGCCGACCTGATCGACCCACGCTTCCGCCCAGGCGTGCATCGCCAGCGCCGGATCGGTTTCGCTGCCGGAGTAGAAATAACCGCTGACGTAGCGCGCCGGAAAGCCGAGGATGCGGCAGCAGGCGATAAAAAGATGGCTGTGATCTTGGCAGACGCCGCTTCCTTGCGAGAGGACTTCGGCCGCCGTCGTTTGAACCGTGGTGGTTCCCTTCACATAGCGGACGGCGGTCCGGATCTGCTCCATCAGCGCTTTCAGCGCGGCGGCCGGAGACGAAGCGATCTGATTCCGATGTTCTTCTGAAAATGCATGCAGGCGCGGATCGGCCGCCGTCAGCGGCGTCTCCCTCAAAAAGATCAGCGGCGAGAGATTTTCGTCCCGGCGGTCGAGCGTCGGGGCGTCCGACATTTCGACCACCCCTTGGAGCCCGATCCGGATCTCCTCATGGGGCTCTTCCACCGTCAACAGTTGCGTGACATTGCCGAAGGGGTCGATGAACTCCGACGCCGCGCCGGGGAGATCGAGCTGCCATTTCAGGACCCGCTGTCTCGAATCCGATCCGGGGGTCAGTCGAAGCGATTGAACGCTGCGGCTCACCGGCGCAGAGTAACGGTAGACGGTCTGATGTTTGATTTTCAGGCGCATGTAGATATCCGAAGCCCTTTGTCGATCTCTTCGCCGAGCCGCTGCAAGGCGGCGGTAAAGTCGATCAGATATTCATGCAGGGCATTCCGAAGGATCTCCTTGATCCGGCCGTCGTGAAGGAGAAAATGCAGATCGGCGGCCAGGCGGACGACTTCCGGCCCGATCCCCCCGGCGAGCGGGCGGAGGAGATCGTTGATCCGGTCGAGGCAGGCATGAAGAGAGCAGGGGACCTCTTCCCGCAGAATCAAAAGCTCGGCGACCCGCCCCGGGCTGATCAGATCGTGGTACACCCGCCGGTAAGCCCCGAGGGCGCCGACCGATCGGAGGATCGCCACCCACGAATAATAGTGGGTCTCCCGCTCCCCCTCCCGAAGCAGGGAGGAATGCCGGGCGCGGAGAATCCGAACGATATGATCGGCCCGTTCGAGGAATGTCCCCAGATCGATCAAGCGGAACACCTCCTCCTCGGCGAGGGTGCTGTGAAGGACCCCCCGGAAGAGATGCGCTCCTTCCTTGAATCGATCGATAAAAGGGAGAACCCCGCCGGAAAGGAGCCGGCCCTCATCGACCTCTTGCAGATCGAGCCAAAGGGCGTTTAAGCTCTCCCACATTTCGGGAGAGAGGGTGGCGGAGACGGAGCGGCCATTCTCCCGCGCGGCGCGAAGCGACGCGAGGAGACTGGAGGGATTCTCCAGATCAAAGAGGACGAAGCGGAGGATCTTCGCAGGGGAGGGGGGGCCGTGCTTCGCAAGAAAATCCTTCCGCCGTCCGGTCAGGGCAAGAAGCCCCTCCCATTCCCGATCGGTCGAGAGAGATCCCTTCGGAGCGGCCGGATAAATCGCCTCGACGGCGCGGGCTGTGTTCTCCGCCCGCTCGATGTAGCGTCCCATCCAATAAAGGTGGTCGGCGACCCGCAACAGCATCGGCTACTCCTCCAAAACCCAGGTGTCTTTTGTCCCTCCTCCTTGAGAAGAGTTGACGACCAGGGAGCCGTCGCGTAGTGCGACGCGGGTGAGACCCCCGGGGACCAGGTGAATCGTCCGGCCGCTCAACACGAAGGGACGAAGGTCGATATGGCGGGGAGCGATTCCTTGCTCCACGAACGTCGGACAGGTGGAGAGGGCGAGGGTCGGCTGCGCAATGTAGTTCTCGGGGTTCCGAAGGATCCGCTGCCGAAAGAGCTCCCGCTCTTTTACCGTGCTGGCCGGTCCGATCAGCATGCCGTATCCTCCCGAGCCGTGAACTTCTTTTACGACCAGCTCGTTCAAATGCGCCAGGACATAGCTTCGGTCGTCGGGGTTGCGGAGGGAGTAGGTCGGAACGTTTTTCAAGATCGGCTCTTGGCCGAGATAAAAGCGGATCATCTCCGGCACATAAGCATAGATCGCCTTGTCGTCGGCCACGCCGGTGCCGACGGCGTTGGCGATGGCGACCCCGCCGGAGCGATAGACGGAGAGAAGACCCGGCACCCCCAAAACCGAATCGGCGCGGAAGGCGAGCGGATCGAGAAAATCCTCGTCGATCCGGCGGTAGATGACATCGACCCGGGCCGGCCCCTCCATCGTCCGCATGTAGACTTTATTGTCCCGCACGAACAGATCTTGCGCTTCGACCGCCTCGATCCCCATCTGTTGCGCCAAGAAAGTATGTTCGAAGTAGGCGCTGTTATAGGGGCCCGGCGTCAGAAGGACGACCGACGGATCGACGGTTCCTTCGGGGGCCGCGGCCCGGAGCGTTTCGATCAGGAGCTCGGGATAATGTTCCACCGGCGCGACGGGATGAAGGGCGAAGAGCTCCGGGAAGAGCCGCTTCATGATCCGGCGATTGACCAGCATGTAAGAGACGCCGGAAGGGGTCCGCAGGTTATCCTCGAGGATGTGAAACTCCCCCTCTCCGGTATGGACCACATCGACCCCGGCGATTTGGACGTAGATCCCGCCGGGGAGATCGATCCCCTGCATCTCGACCCGATATTGCGGATTGCTGAAGATCATCTCCGCCGGGAGCCGGCCCGCTTTGAGAATCTCCTGGCCGTGGTAGAGATCGTGAAGGAATGCATTGAGGGCGGCGACCCGCTGTCGGAGACCGGCCGCCAACGTCTGCCACTCTTTCGCCGGAATGATCCGGGGGATGAGATCAAAAGGGATCAACCGCTCGGAGCCGGCGGCCTCGCCGTAAACCGCAAAGGTAATGCCGAGGCGGCGAAAGAGCCGGTCCGCTTCTTTCCGCTTCTGATCGAGTTGGGCGGGTGGGACGGCCTGCAGCCATTCTCGGAGGGGGGCGCAGTGCGATCGGATCGCTCCGTCCGGATGTTTCATCTCATCAATGGGGCCTCGCCGGAGCGTAACCTGCTCCGATCGGCTCACCGCTGTATTTCCGACCACCTGAGGAGAGGAAGCGCGTTCCGTTTTCATCGTACCCTCCGTCTATCTATCCGACGCCGGCGCGGTGGAGAGGCGCAACTGCGGCGCGATGCCATCGTCCTCGCCCCGGGTCCGGCCAAAAAAAAGGCGTCCTCTTCCATAAACCCACCTCATTATGGGAGAGGACGCCTTATGACAATCCGAGAATACAGCGCTGTATCCGATCCAATAGAAAAGCAAGCGGCGTGCCTCGCTTTCGAAAGAAGCATCGGCCTGCAGACCGGATTGTTTTATCAGCAAAATGGGATGGTCGCCGAGCGAACACCCAAGGCGCCGAAGATCCTGTAAAAGACAGGATTGTCTTCTCTGCTACAATTTGATGCGACGGAGCGACCTGATTTTACCGAACACGCTCGTGGGTAAGAGCGAGATGGATTTCCCCTTGATTCTTGTTGAGAAGGAGAGTAATGAATAAGGCGGATTGTGAGAAGGGATCTTTCCGGAGGGCAGGATGGATAAGGATCGTTCATGAAACTGGATGCGGCGGCGATTTTAAACGCGATGAGCGAAGGGGTTTTTGCGGTCAACACCGATAAGAAGGTGATCTTTGCCAACCGGGCGCTGGGACGGATGTTGTTCCACGAGGAGGGGGGGACCCCCGACCTCCAGACGGTCCAGCAGATCCTCAGCGACAGCATCTTTGTCCCCAAGCATGCGGCGCTTCTCGATCGGCTGATGTTCAATCGAGAGCGCGTTTCACATTATGAAACGGTTCTAAGAGATCTGAATGGGATGCCGATCCCGGTCCACATCCATATCGATCTCCTTCTCGACGAAGCGGGGGAGGTGGTCGGCGCGGTGGAGATCGTCCGGAACCTCGCCCCCGTTCCTTCGGAATCGGGAGAGAAGCAGTCGCGACAACCCGGTCTTCGCTCGCTGATCGGTAAGAGCAAGAAGCTGCTGGAGATGCTCGATCTGGTCGCGTCGGCTTCCGGATCGACCGCCACCGTTTTGCTGGAAGGGGAGAGCGGGACGGGGAAAGAGCTGATCGCCCGCGCGATCCATCAGATGGGCCCGCGGCGGGAGAAGCCGTTTATCGCCGTGAACTGCGCCTCCCTCCCCGATGAGCTTCTCGAAAGCGAGCTCTTCGGCCATATGAAGGGGGCATTTACCACGGCGATCTACGATCGCCCCGGGCGGTTTGAATTGGCCGATCACGGAACCCTTTTCCTCGACGAGATCGGCGACATGAGCCCGACCGCCCAAGCGAAGGTCCTTCGGGTGTTGCAGGAGCATGAGTTTGAGCGGGTCGGGGGAACGAAGACGATCCAGGTCGATGTCCGGATTATCGCAGCGACAAATAAAGACCTGACCGAGGAGGTCCGGGCCGGGAAATTTCGAGAGGATCTTTACTACCGGATCCGGGTCTTCCCGATTCGCGTCCCCCCGTTGAGAGAGCGAAAAGACGATATCTTTCCACTCATTAAACACTTCATGGCAAAGTTCAGTCGGGAGACCGGCAAGCAGATTACGAACATCTCACCCGAGGCTCTTGAATATCTCCTCTCATACGACTATCCTGGGAATGTGAGGGAATTGGAGAATATGATCGAGCATGCCTTCGTCACCTCGCCGGGTCCGACCCTGTCGATCGAGCATCTTCCGAAGCCGGTTTCCCCCCTCTCCAAGCAAGCGGTTCCTTCCCGGAGCAAGGAAGGGACGCTCGCGAATCAGGAGAAAGAGCTGATGATCAAGGTACTGGAGAAGATGAATTGGAATCAGGCCAAGGCGGCGGCGGAGCTCGGTATCAGCCGCTCGACCCTCTGGAGACGCCTCAAGGAGTTTGGAATTAAAATCCCCAAGTAAATCTCATCCTGAAACGCATCACTGTGTCATCCTGAAACACTGAAACACTCCCAGAGAGGCATCACAAAACATAAGTGGCTGAAAAATAATCGTTCTTTCAGCTTATTCCGTTTGGCATTGCCTTTGCTCTAATAATGGGCACTCACCCATTTTAAGGAGGTAAGCCATGAACGGATTCTTTGAGGTTGGATCGTTGGTGTTGGTTGCTTTTGCGTTCGTGAACGTGATTTTCGGGGCGATATTGCTCCAGGATACCCCGCCGATTCGGCGAAGGATCGGATTTACGCAGGCCGATTTGAA